>NZ_BAFM01000010.1 GCF_000334895.1 Halococcus agarilyticus
GCCAACTGCAACGCCAACGCCGACGCCAACTGCAACGCCGACGCCGACGCCAACTGCAACGCCGACGCCGACGCCAACTGCAACGCCGACGCCAACGCCGACGCCGACGCCAACGCCGGAAAAGATCGACTTGGAGCTGAACAAGACGATCTCGAACCGGACTCCGGCCGGCGTGTGTGTGCCGAACACCGGGTTCGAGACGGGATCGGACGGTGAGCCGCTCGAAGCCGGACAGATCATCGACGACGAGTTCGCCGACGACGGCATCACCGTGAGCACGGAGAACGCGGGCGGCCGCGAGGTGATGGTGTTCGATTCGAGCGACCCGACCGGCGGCGACTTCGATCTGGGCTCGCCCAACGAGGACTTCGGTGGGCCGGGAGTCGGCGACGGTGGCGAGGCGGGCGAACCCGGCGAGAACAACATGTCGCTCGGCAACGTGTTCATCATCTCGGCCGACGGCGATCAGAGCGATCCGGACGACTTCGACGGTGGTGGGACGATCGTCTTCGAGTTCGACCAGCCCACGCGCGTCGACCAGCTCGAGTTCCTCGACATCGACGAGGGCGAGGCCGCGACCATCACGGCGTTCGACGCCGACGGGAACGTCGTCGCGTCGACCGAGTCGCCGGATCTCGGCGACAACAGCTACAACGTGGCCCAGCTCGACGCCGAGAACGTCCGCCGACTGGAGGTCACCTTCCCCGGCAGCGGCTCGGTCTCGGGGATCACCTTCTGTGAGCAGATCCAGCAGGGCGACGAGGTGACGTTCGACGTCACCGTGAACAACGACGGCTCGACGACCGCCACCGGCGTCACCGTCGAGGACGTGCTGCCCGAGGGGCTGGAGTTCGTCTCCTCGAGCGCGAGTCAGGGTAGCTACGACGCCGATTCGGGCATCTGGACGGTCGGCGAGCTCGCCCCCGGTGAGAGCGCCACGCTCCAGCTCACCGCGGAGCTGACCACCGACGAGGCCGTCGAGAACGTCGCGCAGGTCGAAACCGCCGATCAGGAGGACGTCGACTCGACGCCGGGCAACGACGACCCCGACGAGGACGACCAGGACAGCGTGACGGTCGAACCCGACGATGGGGAGGGTGAACCCACCGAAACCACGACCGAGACGACCACCGAAGCAACGGACACCACGACTGAGGAGACGACCACCGAAGCAACGGACACCACGACTGAGGAGACGACCACCGAAGCAACGGACACCACGACTGAGGAGACGACCGATACCACCTCCCCGGAAACCACGACGGACGACACCACGACGACCGACACCGATACAACCGACACTACGACGACCGACACTACGACGACCGATACAACCGACACTACGACGACCGACACTACGACGACCGAGACACCGACGCCAGTCGAGGGACAGCCGGAGATCAGCTTCGCTGCCTTCTGCACCGCGGGTGACGCCGACGCCGCCTCCGTCGACATCACCGACGCGTTCTACGACGACGAGGGCGAGCTGTACGCGTTCTCCTACGAGGGGTCCGGGATCGACACGGTCGTCGTCAAAGGTGGGCAGATCTTCGAGGACTTCGACGGTCGAGCGAGCGATACGGTGGTGTTCGGGAACGGCGAGGACGTGAGCGACGACCGATCGCCGTCGAACCCCTGTCCCGCGGGTCAGAACGAGATCAGGAAGTTCGAGCAGGATGAAGGGGACTTCCCGCCGTCCGGGTCGGCGGGCTCGGGGACGCCAGCACAGAGCGTGTTCGGCCTCGTCGGCGGGCTCGCCGCGGTGTCGCTCCTGATCAGACGGTCCGAGCGCTGATCTCGGCCGTCTTCGTTCGACACCGTTCGCAGCAGCCCCGTTCACCGAACGTCCGACAACCCTCGCGACAGCCACGTCGGCACCGACGCGTGTTCGGCGACACGCACGGTGGCGAGCCCGACGAGCAGGAGGTTGCCCCACAGTCCGGGTTGGAGAAGACCGTACGCCGGCTGGAGTGCCTCGACGAACCCGAACTGCGCTCGGAACGGGCCGACGAGAAGCTTGAGCCCCAGCGCGTGAACGTGCAACGAGAGGAGCGCGATCACGGGCACCACCGGCCGGCCATCGTCGCGCCGTAGCTCGATGGCGAGCAGTGCGACGACCGCCGGAAGGAGCGCCGCGAACGTGTACGTGTATCGCTGCGGAGCCAGCAACGGAAGTGCGGTCACCCCCAGTGCGAACGTCTGGGTGTCGGCGTCGCCCGACGCGGCCGCGAGCGCGAGGCCACCGACCACGACCACGCCGAAGACGCGCACCGTCGTCCCGGCGTGTCGAACCGCGTAGAGGGGATGGTAGTAGGCGACGTTCGACAGTCCCGGCGGCCTCGGATCGCCCCCCGACGCGATCCCCCAGCGAAGGACGTCGAGGTAGCGGAGGTGGGTTTCGAGACCGAAGGCGAGCAGCGAAACGGCGACCAGCAGCCCCCCGGTCACGACCGCTCCCGTCAGTCGGTCGCGGTCGCCGAGGAGGTGCGCCCCGGCGGTCAGGTAGGTGAGTTTGACCGCGGCCGCGATCGTGGTCAGCGCACCGCTCGCCGCCCGGTCGAGCCGCCCGTTCGGCACCGCTCGCCCGGTCGATCGCGATTTCCCGCGTTCGAGCCCCACGAGCGCGAACGCGAGCACCCCGCCGAGGAAGATCGACACCTGGCCGTGCTTGAACGAGAACCAGAGCGGGTAGAACCCGACCAGCGCCCACAGCAACACGCCGCACTCCCACCACGGGAGATCGAGGCCGTACGCCGCGACGACGAGCTGGAGGCCGATCCACAGCAACGCGAGCGAGAACAGCTCCCACGCCCACTTGGGGTGGGGCAGTCCATCGAACAGGTCGAACAGGAGCAAGACGAGCGGCGGGTAGAGGAACCCGCCGAAGTGACCGCCGCTCTCGTTCGGCCGATATATCGGCTCGCCAGCCTGCCAGGCGTCGAGTGCACCGAAGTACACTCCGGCGTCGTAGAACTCGACCGGTTCGAGCACACCCGTCGCCCGCAGATACCAGTCCGCGAACGGCCACTGGAGGAGCACCACGAGCGTGACGAGCGAAACCGCCACGAAGACGGGTCGTCGCTCGCCGCGGGACAGCAGGTCGGCGAGGGCTGACACGACTCGATCCCGTATCGTTACTCGGCTCGCACCACGTAAACGTGGGGGACGATCCGTACCGCGAGCGAGGTCAGTCGTCGAGCAACGCCGAGGCGGTCACGAGCGACGCGAGTTCGACGTCCGCCGCGGCCAGCGTCTCGCGTGCACCCTCCTCGCGGTCGACGACCACGAGCACGCGATCGACGATCGCGCCGGCCTCGCGGAGCGCACGGACGGCCGACAGCGCGCTCTCGCCGGTGGTGGCGATGTCCTCGAGCACGACCACCCGTTCCCCGTCGGCCAGGTCGCCCTCGATCCGGTTCCCGGTGCCGTACTCCTTCTGTTCTTTCCGCACGATCACGTACGGCGTGCCGGTCTCGACGCTCGTCGCGGCGACCAGCGGGACGGCCCCGAGTGCGACGCCCGCGAGTTTCGCCCCGTCGATCCGCCCGGCGAACGCCGCCGCGATCGTCGAGAGACAGCCCGGATCGGTCTCGAAGCGGTACTTGTCGACGTAGTAGTCGCTCGTGCCGCCGTGGGAGAGTTCGAACTCGCCGAACTCGACGGCGTCAGCTCTCTGGAGCGCGTCGATGAGGTCCTGATTCGCCATTGTCCTCCGGTCGGACGGCCCCGACATAAGCGGCGCGGAGCGTCGAACCGTGATCCGTACCTCTGATCGCTGGCACGATTCCCTGATCTGTCATCTCGCCATCCCTGAGCATCTCTCAGAGAGCCATCCTTGGGACATTTCACCCCTCTAACACCTGTGGACCGCAATGAGATCAGTTCGACAAACAGTTTATGTTGACCGTTGGATCTGTATAGCACATCGATGGACTCGAAAATGACTCGACACCAGTTCCTCGCTGCTGGGGCGAGTGTTATCGCTACTGCGCTTTCTGGCTGTACGGGGATTATCGGTGGATCAGAGAACACGCCCCCAGAGCTCGATCAAGTAGCACTCAGAAATGCGGATCATGAAGATCGTGTTCTCTCTGTGTGAATCAAGACGGACAGCAGTGTTGCCCATCGTACAACAGTAACGCTCGAAGCACCATCACGAAACGAAGAGGAGCAGGTCAGGAGCATTGATAATCAATTACTTAACAGTTCTGGCTGGGAAGACATGTCTAGTGAATGGACGATAGCGACTCGGACCGATACTGAGTCGCCGTGGTCAGAAAAGCTCGTTAGTAGCGACGTTAGTAGTGACTCGGACTGCTATTCGGTTCTAATCATAATTACGTTAGATGGAATATCGTAGCGCGAAGTTTGGGATGTTACAGTTCTTTAGTAACCACTAGTGACGTAGGGACGAGCCGTTAGACGGGATAAGTATGAGTGTGGAACGTGCAAGATACGCGCCCTAGGTCTTGCACGCCGATTTCAACGAGTCGGCAATCCGTGATGTGAGAACTCCGAAGACCTCCGCCAATCCTTATCAGAGCAGCTCGTCGAGCCGGTCGACGCTGGTCTCGATGTAGCCCCTGTCGTCGGTGAACACTTCGAGCGAGAGCGTGCCGGTCCACCCATCTCGAAGCGGTTCGAACACCTGCTCGAAGTCGATGGTGCCCGCGCCGAACGGCAGGTGTTCGTCCTTCGGCATCCGGGTGTCGTTGAGGTGGAGGTGGCCCACCCGATCGCCGTGTTCGGCGAGAAAGTCGGCCATCGCCGCCGCGTCCATCCCGTTCATCCGCGCGTGGCCGGTGTCGAGGGTCATGCTCGCGTCGGTCTCGTCGAACAATCGGGGGAACGATGCGGCGGGAAAGAACTCGCTGGCGACGTTCTCGACGCAGAGTTCGAACTCGCGTTCGCGGCCGAACGCGTCGAGATCGCGGATCGACGAGAGGAGGTGTTCACGGAGCGGATCGTGCTCCCATGCCGGCGGCCAGGCATCGGTGCTCGCGTGGATCACGCCCTTCTCCGCGCCGCACTCGCCCGCGGTCTCGATCGCCGCGAGGAGTTCGCGGAGCGAACCCTCGCGGACGTGCTCGAACGGCGAGGCGATGTCGAGACGGAAGGGGAGATGCACGACGAGATCGAGCCCTCGTTCGTCCGCGAGCGCGCGCACCCGATCGGCTTCGTCGGCGAGCGCGGTGCGCTCGTGCGCGCCGTCCATCATCAGCTCCACGTAGTCGAGCCCGAACGACTCCGCATGCTCGAACGCCTCCTCGTAGCCCATCCCGAGCTGGGTGACGAACCCACGACGAATCGCGCTCATACAGCGCCTACGTGACGCGACTCCTTAACCGCTCCCGGGTGAGAGGCCGGCCGAGCCACGGCGACGAACCGGGATGGTGAGGAACCGATCGGTCACCGCTCGGGATGGATCGGCGCGTCGAACCCACCCCGGACGAGGGGTCTGGCGATGTGGCGGCGCGCACACGGCGGCACCTCGTACCAGCCGGGTTTGAGGTCGCGTTCGATCGCGCGCTCGATCTTTCCGTCCCGACCGGTTCCGCAGTCTCGACACCGATACCCCTGATCGCGGCCCGCGCTCTCCATCGACCGCCCGCAGTCCGGACAGGACGGCACTGCGGACTCGGTCCGCACGAGGTCGCGGACGGCGAACTTCTCGAGTTTGAGGGTCCCGTCGGAAACCTCACCACAGACGGCGAGGCGATCCCCGACCCGGAGCGCGCGCACGCGCTCGCGGAACCGCTTCGTCGGCTCGAACGCGGCACACGCGAGCGACGCATCACCGTCTTCGAGGCTGAAGAAGACGTGGCCGCCCCGCCTGGTCTCGGGCTGCGTCGAAACGGTTCCCGCAACCCGGTAGGCCCGCCCGTCACGGAGCTCGCCCACGCTTCCCTCGCGGAGATGGGCGTCGGTGCCCTGGTTCGTGACGAATATCCCTGTGCGCTCTACCGGTTCGCTCTCGATCCGATCGGCGACGCCACGGACGACGTCGGGATCGTCGCCCCGGATCCCGTAGAGGATCGGTCCGGGAGCGCGGGGAACACACACCGAACTCCCCTCGTCGCGGTCGACGGTGTCCCACGCTGTCGGGTATCCCCAGTCGGCCGCCGCGAACACCGACTCGTGATCGACCTCGCGCGGCGTCCCTCTCCTGTGGGCCTCGCGATAGGCGATGTACTCGCAGGTCCACTCGTCGAACGCCGCCCATGCCCCGACCGCGGCGAGCGCGCCGATCAACCCCCTCGATTCCTTCCAGTCGGCGTGACGATACTCCCAGGCCCCGATCAGTCGACGCGCCCCGTCGATCGTGAGGCGCTCGCGGACGGCTCGACGGGCGAAATCGATCACCGGCTCCGATATCGCCCCGTCGGGCGCGACCACGACACCGGGATTCGTCCGCGGATCGTCGGTCACCGCCAGCGCCTCGACCGTCTCGCGAGCGACGCCGAGCGCACCCTCGACGTCGAGATCGGTATGGATCGCGAGCGCCGCGTTCCCCCGTGTCTTGTGCTCGATCGCGGGGTTCAGCCGAACGAGAACCTGGCGCTCGACGGCACCACCCTCCTCACGGACACGTGCCGCCACCCGCGCGGCGAGATACGTCGTACACATCCCTCGCTCGCGCGAATCGGTGTCGTCGATGCCGATGACCGTCACACCCCTCTTCACGACTCCACGGAACAACCGCGTTCCGGCTCGAATCTCGTATATAAATCTACCGTCGGGTACGGCAGCAACCGCCGGAAGAGAGGGATATATCGACGGCACAACCACTATATACGAGGCGCTACTTACGTACACCCATGTCACGGTCCGCACTGGTCGGCAACGTGACCGCGATGCTGGAGGACGCGGGGTTCCTCGTCAGCGACCGGTGTGCGGTCCGCCCGAAGAGCTTCGACGTCGCCGCGCGCCGCAGCGACGAGCTCCTCCTCGTGAAGATCCTCGGCAACATCGACGCGTTCGACGGCACCACCGGGGTCGAGATGCGCCGACTCGGGCGGTTCCTCGACGCGACGCCGCTGGTCATCGGGCTGCGGACCAGGGACGAGGAGCTGAAACCGGGCGTGATGTACCTCCGCCACGGCGTGCCCGTGCTCAGCCCCGACACCGCGCTCGACCTGTTCGTGGAGGAGGTCCCGCCGATGATCTACGCCGCCCCCGGCGGCCTCTACGTGAACATCGACGGCGAGGTGCTCGCCGACGAGCGCGAGGATCGCGACTGGAGCCTCGGCCGGCTCGCCGACGAACTCGGCGTCTCGCGACGGACGGTCTCGAAGTACGAGGACGGGATGAACGCCTCGGTCGAGGTCGCCGCACGGATGGAGGATCTCCTCGACGCGCCGCTCGCGAACCCGGTCGACGTGCTCGACGGCGCGGACGAGGTCGTCGACGACTCGGTCGACCGCTCCGACGCTCCCGAGGCCGACGACGAGGATCTCGTCGCGGTCCTCACTCGGGTCGGCTTCGACGTCCATCCGACGACGCGCGCGCCGTTCAAGACCGTCAGCGAGGACGACGGCGGGGCCGAGAACGTGCTGACCGGGCACTCCGCGTTCACGAAGACCGCCGAGAAGCGCGCCCGGATCATGAGCTCGCTCGGCGCGGTGACCCGGACCCGATCGGTGTACGTCGTCGACGACGCCTCGCGCGACGCCGTCGACGACACCGCGCTGATCGAGCGCGAGGAGATCGCGGCGATCGACGACCCCGACGCGCTCCGTGATCTGATCCGCGAGCGCGCGAAATCCTCCGCCTGAACCTTTTTACTGCGGGGGGTGCGCTCGCTCGTTTCACTCGCTCGCCCACCCCCGCTTGCAAAAACGTCCTCAGAAGTCGAAGACTTCTGATGGGCTGCGTTAGAGCTCCGCTCTAACGAACGTTCATGAAAAACACCCGCTCACTCGGCCTTCGGCCTCGTTCGCGGTAGAACTACTCCTCCTCCCCGCAACCGCACAGCACCGCCCGAGCCCTCACTCCCGTTGGTCGCTCGCCCTCGATCCTCCGAGGTCCCCCTCCGCAGCCGCACCGCCGAAGCCCTCACTCGCTTCGCTCGTTCGCCCTTCATCCGCCGAGGACCGCTACCGCACCGCAGCCGCCACCGCACCGCCACCGCACCGCCACCGCCGCTCAGTAACGTCTTTCAGCCCGACAGCCCAATCCGGCGCATGAACCGCTCGACCTCGCGCGATCTCTACGACCGCGCACTCGACGTGCTCCCCGGCGGCGTGAACTCCTCAGTGCGGGCGACCCAACCCTACCCAGCGTTCGTCGAGCGCGGCGATGGGGCCCACGTCATCGACGCCGACGGCAACCGGTACATCGACTACGTGATGGGCTACGGGCCGCTCCTGCTCGGCCACGACCTCCCCGAGTCGGTCCGGGCGGCGATCCAATCGACGCTGAGCGAGGGGCCGATGTACGGCGCACCCACCGAGATCGAGGTCGAACTCGCGGAGTTCGTCGCCCGCCACGTCCCGAGCGTCGAGATGTGCCGGTTCGTCAACAGCGGGACCGAAGCCACCGTCTCCGCCGTTCGACTCGCTCGCGGCTACACCGGCCGCGAGAAGATCGTCGTGATGCAGGGCGGCTATCACGGTGCGCACGAGTCCACGCTGGTCGAGGGCGATGCCGAGAACCCACGGCCGTCCTCGCCCGGCGTTCCCGGATCGTTCGCCGAACACACCATCCCAGTGCCGTTCAACGACACGGAAGCCATCGAGGCGGTCTTCGAGGCCCACGGCGACGAAATCGCGGGCGTGCTGACCGAACCCCTCCTCGGCAACACCGCGGGCGTGCTGCCGGTCGAGGGCTATCACGAGCGCCTGCGCGAGCTGTGCGACGAGTCCGGCGCGCTCCTGATCTTCGACGAGGTGATGACGGGCTTTCGGGTCGGCGGGCTCCAGTGCGCCCAGGGAAAGCTGGGCGTGACACCCGACCTCACCACGTTCGCGAAGATCGTCGGCGGCGGGTTCCCGGCGGGCGCGATCGGCGGTCCCGCCGAGATCGTCGAGTCGTTCACGCCTTCGGGCGACGTGTTCCAGTCGGGCACGTTCTCGGGCCACCCGGTCGCGATGGCCGCCGGGCTCGAAACCCTGCGCTACGCCGCGGAAAACGACGTCTACGACCACGTGAACCGGCTCGGCGAGAAACTCCGGAAGGGACTGACCGAGATCGCCGAGGACCGCGCGCCTGGCTACACCGTTCTCGGCACCGACAGCATGTTCAAGCTGGTGTTCACCCGCGGCGACGCCGCCACGCCCGCCGCGGCGTGCGAGGCCGGCTGTCGTCAGGATCCCGACTGCGACCGGTTCGGTCGCTGTCCCAAGACCGGCGGGGACGTCGAACGAAGCGAGACCGAGCGCTGGGATCGGCTGTTCCGGCCCGCGATGCTGGACGAAGGGATCTTCCTGACCGCGAACCAGCTGGAATCGCAGTTCGTGAGCGACGCCCACACCGACGAGGACGTCGAGGAGACCCTCGAAGCGTACAAAACCTACTTCGAGTGAGCGCCATACCCCAGCCGCCGGCGTGACTGACCGTTGGCGGTGGGGCTGTGGCCGGCGGCCGCGGGGCGGTGGTGCGGTGGCAGATGCGGTGCGGGCCTCGGCGGATCGAGGGCGAGCGACCGGAGTTCTCGTGAGTAGCGCGGGACCGAAGGTCCCGCGGACCGTTCGCGCGGCGAAGCCGCGCGAAGAAGCCGTCTCGTAGCACAGCAAAAAAGTGGGTTTAGAGGAATTCGCGGACCTCGGCGTACCACATGTCGTGGTGATCGAGCGCGTCGACCCGGCGGGCGATGGCGACCGCGAGGACGTGCCAGCAGGCCTCGTCGGGATCGTCCGAATCGAGGTTGTACGCCGAGTCCTTGCAGGTGCAGCCCCCGTTCTCGACGACGTACTCCTCGGTGTGGCCCACCACGACGGTGAAATCGCGGTACTGCTTGACGCGACGCTCGGCGACCGCCTCGATCGCACGCACCCCGCGGTCGCCGTGGACGCGGATGATCTGTTGGGTCACGTCCGAGTCGAGTTCGCCCGCGTCGGCGAGCGCCGCCCGCCACCCCTCGGTCGCTGTCACGGCCATCCGTTCGGACGGATCGGTCAAAACACGTTCGATGGCCTGGCGTCGGCGGTCGTTCCGATCGATGACAAGCGACGTGGTCGTGATCCCGACCGTTCGAAAGCGAAACCGGCACGACCGGGCGGGCGACCGTCGAGAGGCGAACGCGGTCGTTCGAGCAGTAGCTACAAGGAGACACGACCGAATCACGCTCCATGGCCACCGGATTCCCGTCGGAGATCGATCGCCGCCGCGTCGCCTGGTGGCTCGTCGCCGCCGGCGTGGTCGCCATTGTCGGACTGTTCTTCCTCTCCTTCGTGGGGACGTTCGTCTTCGGACTGTTCGTCTACTACGGGGCCCGGCCCGTCAATCGGCGGATCCAGTCCCGAGTCGATTCGCGGGTGATCGCGGCGACGGTCACGCTCCTGTTCATCGTCCTCCCGACGCTGGCGCTGCTCGGGTACACCGGCGTCGTCGCGTTTCGGGAGTTCACCACTTTCGCCGGACCCGGTGCGGTCGATACGGTGCTGAACCGCCTCCCGGGTAACCAGCAGTCGATCGCCGGGGCCCTCCGGAACCTGCCGCAGCTCGCGCGCCGGCTCGGCCAGGTCTCGGGCGTCCAGCAGGGGCTCACCACGGCGTTGGGGACGCTCGGGGCGATCTCGAACGGGCTGCTCCACCTCACGCTGGCGCTGACGTTCGCCTTCTTCCTCTACCGGGACGGCAACCGACTGGAGTCGTGGTATCGGGCGGAGGTCGGGGGTCGCGACACCGCCGCGTACTCGTATCTCGCGGGCGTCGACGCGGATCTCGAGGTGGTCTACTTCGGGAACGTGCTCACCGTGCTCGCGGTCACGATCGGTTCGATCGTGGTCTACAACGGGTACAACGTGCTCGCGCCGACGGCCGTCACCCTCCCGCTCCCGACGCTGCTGGCCGTTCTCACTGGCCTCGCGACGTTCGTCCCGCTGGTGGTCGGGAAAGTCGTGTACGTCCCCGCGGCGGCGTACCTCGCGTGGCGGGCGGTCGAGGCCGGTGCGGATCTCCTCGTCTACCCGATCGTCTTCCTGGTGGTTGCCTTCCTCCTCCTCGACATCATCCCGCAGTCGATCGTGCGCCCGTACATCTCGGGCCAGACCATGCACGAGGGCGCGGTGCTGTTCGCCTACATCCTCGGCGCGGCGCTGTTCGGGTGGTACGGGCTCTTCCTCGGTCCGTTCCTGCTGGTGATCGTGGTCCAGTTCGCGAACGTCGTTCTCGGCGATCTGATCCGAGGACGGCCCTTCTCGCCAGCGCCGACCGAGACGACGTCGCTCGGAACCGACCCCACCGAGGCGAAGGTCGACGCCGTCGGCCAGGCGACGGCCGACGACGGAGATCAGTCCGCCGAAATCGACGACGAGGGAACGACCACGGACGAGACCACCGACGACGGGTAGAACCGCACGCGTCCGTCGGAGCAACAGCGGGGCGTCGCTCCAGTCCCACACGCCCGTCGTCGAGGCAAGGACCGGCTTTTTGACGCTGTTGGGCGTGGTCGGCGTATGGGAAGCCGCCGATCCGACTCCGACACGCAGTGGGAGTACGAAACCCTCAGGCCGCCGAGAGGCGAGACGAGAAAGGAGTCCGAGGACCCGAAGGACGAACTCAACGACCTCGCCGCCGAGGGGTGGCGACTCGTCGACACCATCGACTACACCGGCGGCGGAACCAAGTTCATCGTGTTCGAGCGCCCCGCCGGTTCGAGCGACGACTCCGAGGATGGTGGTTCGTCGTGAGTTCCGACATCGACGAATCGAACGTCGACACGGACATCGACGTCAGCACGCCGAACACGATGCGCGAGCGTGCGGGTGAAAGCCGGCTCAAGCTTTGGTTGCTGCTGGGGGCGAACCGCCTCGTCGTCACCGGCGTCCTCGCGGTTGCGATGTTCGCCGTGTTCGTCGTGGGCGTCACGGTGCTCCCGCCGCCGCTGGTCCCACAGCTCGAATCCGGCGACACGATCGAGACGATGTTCTCGGCGATGCTCGGTGCGATCATCACCGGCGTCACCCTCGTCGTCACGATCGGTCAGCTCGTGCTCTCCCAGGAGAACGGCCCGCTCGGCGAGCAGCGCGAGCGGATGGAGAACTCGATGGACTTCCGGGACTACACCGAGGAGCTGATCGGCACGCCGAGCCCCGCGGACCCCTCGGCGTTCCTGCGTGGTCTCGTCGACCTCTCCCAGGAACGCGCCGAGGCGGTGCGCGACGGTCTCAGCGACATCGACAGCGACCAGCTCCAGTGGGAGACCGAAGAGTTCACCGAGAGCCTGATCGGCAACTCCGAAACCGTGCGCGACCAGCTCGACGGCGCGACGTTCGGCACGTTCGACGTGCTGTTCGCCGCCCTGAACTACAACTACGGCTGGAAGATCTACCAGGTCGAGCGCCTCCTCCACGACCACGAGGAGGACCTCGGCCAGCCCGAAAACGACCTCCTCAACGAGTTGAAGTCGGCGCTCTCGATGTTCGGGCCGGCGCGCGAACACGTCAAGACCCTCTACTTCGAGTGGGCGCTGGTCACGCTCTCGCAGCTGATCCTCTACGCCGCGATCCCGGCGCTCGCCGTCGCGGGGATCATGCTCACCGTCGCCGAACCCGGAACGCTCTCCGGAACCACGCTCGGGTTCGAGAACATCACTCTCCTGATCGGCGCTGCGTTCACCGTGACGCTGATCCCGTTCTTGCTGTTCACGTCGTATGTCCTGCGGATCGTGACCGTCGCGAAGCGCACGCTCGCGATCGAGCCGCTGATCCTCCGGGACTCACAGCGATAGCCCGCGCCTCCACGAGCCGGCTCTCGGCCTCACAGGACCCGGTTCCCGCCGGCGGTCACGTTCACCGTCTCGATCGTGGTCGAGTTGACGGTGTTGCTCGCGACGATCGTCGAATTCCGGTTCGCGGGGACGGTGAAGACGACCGTCGTCTGGCCGGGATCGACGCCGATCGTCCCGAACGATCGCCCGTTCGGCTCGATGACGGTGAGCTGGGTCACGTTGCCAGCAGCGCCGGTGGAGCGAAGCGTCGCGTTGACCCGGACGCCCGCTTCGATCCACGGCTCCGTCGCCGAGAGGCTCTCGAACACGACCGAATCGTTCGTTTCGGCCGTGATCGTCGGATCGAGCGTGAGACAGCCGCCGGCCGCGAATCCGACGACGACGAGCGCCGCCGCGAGAACGCGCCGCCACGATGCTCTCGGCATGGATGCCCGACACGGCGACGGAGAAAAACGGTTCTGCCTGCAACGTCGCGCCCGATCGAACGACTACGGACCCGCGGCTGCAGACGGGCGCAAGGCCCTCACTTAACTGAGCGCCGCCGATCCGTACTGTATGGTCGGCAATCGGCCGGTGAAGTGGGAGTACAAGACGCTCGAACCACCGAAGGGGTTGACCAAGCGCGAGACGATCGACCCGAGCGACCAGCTCAACGAACTCGGCGAGGAGGGCTGGGAGCTCACGGCGACGATCGACTACGACAAGGGCGGCACGAAGCTGCTGCTGCTCAAACGGCCGGTGTACGATGAGTGAGAGGGATCTCTCCTCGGCCAACACCCTGCGCGAGCGAACCGACGTGAACAAGGTCCTCTTCTGGGTGCTTCTCGAAGCGAACCGATGGGCCGTTGTCGGGGGATTCGCGCTCGTCGTCTTCGTCGCGTTCATGCTGTTCGGCCTATTCAAGCCGCTCTTGCTGGCATCGATGATGGAATCGAGCGATATGGTCGAGACGGTGTTTTCGGCGCTGCTCGGTGCGATCATCACGAGCACGACGCTCGTGGTCTCGATCAACCAGCTCGTGCTCTCCCAGGAAATCGGCTCGCTCGGCACCCAGCGCAGCCGGATGGACACGACGATGGATTTCTACCAGAACACCGACGACCTGCTCGAAACCACCACGCCCAGCGATCCGCCCGTTTTCCTCGAACGGCTCATCGAGACGTGTGAGGAGCGAGCAGGTGCGCTGCGCGAGGCCATCGCCGGGAACGAGAACGACGACCTCCGCGACCGCGTGAACGAGTACGTCGAGGACCTCGAAGAGAACGCGGACACGGCGCTCGACGAACTCGACGGCGCGGACTTCGGGACGTTCGCCGTCGTCTCCCCGGCCCTCGATTTCAACTACGCCCAGAAGATCCACGACATCCGGCGTCTCGGCGAGGAGCACGAGGACGACCTCACCATCGAAGAGCGCACGGCGTTCCGGGAGATGCTGGAGGCGGTGACGATGTTCGGGCCGGTGCGCGAGTACGTGAAGGTGCTCTACATCCAGTGGGGGTTGGTGAAACTCTCCCGGGCGATCCTCTACGCTGCGATCCCGGCACTCATCGTGGCCGGTGGCATGGTCGTCTTCGTCGATCCGAGCACGTTCACCGGCACCCTGCTGGGGCTCGAAACCATGCTCTGGGCCGTGAGCCTCGCCTTCACGATCTCGGTCACGCCCTTCCTCGTGTTCACGTCGTACGTGCTGCGGATCGCGACGCTCGCGAAACAGACGCTGACCGTGGGCCCGCTCGTCCTCACGTAGACTGCTCGGGGCTCGGGAGCCATCGGCCGTCTCGGCGGAACGGGTCGCTTTTCGCGCTCGGCGACCCAGCCCCGCCATGCAGGTTTCCGAGGGCGACCTCTCCGTTCGCGTTCCCGAACAGCCCGACGCGGGCGTCGGCGAGGGCGTCTTCTTCAACCCCGACCAGGAGCTCAACCGGGATCTCACCGTCGCCGTGCTTCGAACGGTTCGCGACCGCGACGGCCGCGAGTCGTACCTCGATGCCCACGCCGCGACCGGGGTGCGGGGCGTGCGCGCGGCGAACGAGGGGTTCGACGCGACGCTGTGTGATCGCGATTCCGACGCGACCGAGCTCTGCCGGACGAACCTCGATCGGAACGGCCTCGACGGCACGGTCGAAACCAGGAACGCGAACGCGCTCCTGCACGAGCAGCATTTCGATATCGTGGATCTCGACCCGTTCGGCACGCCGATCCCCTTTGCCGACGCCGCCTTTCGGGGCGCGCGCCACTTCGTCTGCGTCACCGCGACCGACACCGCGCCGCTGTGTGGCGCACACAGAGAGAGCGGGATCCGGTCGTACAGCGCCGTCCCGCAGAACACCGAGTACCACGCCGAGATGGGGCTTCGGGTCCTGCTGGGCGCGCTCGTCAGGACCGCTGCGCGGTACGACGTCGCCGCCACCCCCGTGCTGAGTCACGCCACGAGCCACTACGTTCGGACGTATCTCTCGCTCTCGCGCCGGGCGAGCGACGCGAACGACGCGCTCGGCTCGGTGGGGTACGTCCACCACTGCTTCTCGTGTCGCCACCGCGAGTCCCAGAGCGGACTGATCGCGCGCCCGCCGGACGAATGTCCGGCCTGTGGCGCGAACGTACGAACCGCAGGTCCGCTCTGGCTCGCCAGGCCGCACGACGGCGTGTTCGTGGGTGACGTTCGCGACCGACTCACCGACGAGCTGGGCACCGCCGACCGCGCCCGCGACCTCCTCACGACGCTCGACGGGGAGCTCGATACGCCGACCCACTACGACCAGCACCGACTCTGTCGACAGTGGGGGCGCTCCGCGCGCGCGATGGACGAGTTCCTCGACCGGCTTCGCGGGGCGGGCTTTGCGGCCTCGCGGACCCACTACGGCGGAACGACGTTCAAGACCGACGCCACGGCCGCCGAGATCGAGATTGCGACCGACCCGGGAAGCGGCTCTGCCTGATCCGACCCCGGCTTCGGCGAGCGGTTCGAACGCAGCCCGAAGGTGAACTACTTGACGGCGGGGGCTGAACCGAGCGGCGTGCAGGTCGGCAAGCGCGTCCGTGGACGGGTCGAGAACCTCGGTCCGGTGGCACGGACGGTCGTCGCGGTGGCCCGCGAGGAACAGATCACGCTGCTCGCGGCGAGCCTCGCGTACTACCTGTTCCTCGCGCTCGTCCCGCTCGTACTCTTCACCGTGATCGGGCTCTCGCTGTTCGGCAACGGCCTTCTCTCGCAGGCGAGTACGGCGGCGTCGGGGACGGTGCTCCCGCGCGGGACGTCGGCACCCCGGCAGCTCCTCACCCAGACCAGCGGCCGGATCCGGGCCGCGGCGCTCGGAGCCGTCATCCTCGGGTGGAGCGGCCTCCGGATGTTCGGTGCGCTCGACGGGGCGTTCGCGGCGGTCTACGACGAACGTGAGGCGGTCTCACTCACCGGGAAACTGATCGACGCGATCCTCGTGCTCGTGTCGGTGACGGTCGCGGCCGCGGCGCTCGCGGGAGTCAGCCTCGCGGTTGCGGTCGTCGTGGGGGACAACTCCGTACTGCGGTTCGTGAGCCCGCTCCTCCTGTTCGCCACGCTGGTCGGGGCCTTCCTCCCGATGTTCTACGTTCTGCCCGAGGTCGACGGCGTCTCGGTCCGTGAGGTCCTCCCGGGAGCGCTGTTCGCCGCGCTCGCGTGGACGGTCTCGGGCGTGGTCGTCCGGCTGTACGCCACCGCGTCGAGCAGCGTCGCCCTCTATGGGGCCATCGGCGGCCTGTTGCTCGTGCTCACGTGGCTGTACGTCGGCGGGCTCGCGCTGCTCGTGGGGGCGGCGCTCAACGCGAGCCTGGCGGGGCGGGTCGATCCCGACGCCGGGTGGCTGCCGACCCGCTGACTCGACCCGCCTGGACGCGCCGAACGACACGGGCTCCCGCCGATTATATATACGCCTCGGTCGAAGGCGCGGTCGTGAGTACAAGTACGCGCGCGACTTCCTTCGGCCGGGCGTTCGTCGGGGAGGTCCAGGAAAAGGAGATCACGTTCATCGCGGCGAGCATCGCGTACTACGCGTTCGTCTCGCTGATTCCCCTGCTGTTGCTCCTGCTCGTCACGCTCTCGGTCGTCGTCGATCCCTCGACGGCCCAGGAGGTCGTGAACAGCGCGACGAGTTCGCTACCGGCGAGCGCACAGGACCTCGTGAGCGGTGCGATCGACGGCCAGAGCGGGGCCGGGGGCGCGACGGCCGTCAGCTTCGTCGCGCTGCTCTGGAGCGCGCTCAAACTCTTCCGTGGACTGGACACCGCGTTCTCGCGGGTGTACGGCCGCGAATCCGGCAGCATCGTGACCCAGGTCAAAAACGGCGTCATCACGCTGGCCGCGATAGTCCTCGGCGCGATCGCCGCGGTTGGGATCGCCGCCGCGGCGTCGTTCTGGCCGGTCGAGGTCGAGTTCGCCGGCGTCTCCGCGGCGGCGATCGTCGGGACGCTTGCAACGTTGCTCGCGCTCACGATCGTCCTGCTGCCGCTCTATTACTTCCTTCCCGGACACGACGTAGCGGTACGCGAGGCGATACCGGGGGCAGTGTTGGCTGCCGTCGGACTCACCGTGCTTCAGGTCGTCTTCCGGATCTACGCGGCGCGGGCCGGTGCGTTCGAGGCTTACGGGGTCCTCGGCGGGGTGTTGTTGCTGGTGACGGTGCTGTATTTCGCCGGGATGGTCCTCCTGCTCGGGGTGCTGTTGAACGCACTCCTCGCCGGTCGCGTCGCCGGCCGTGAGACACAGACCGAAGGTGGTCTCGCGGCGCGGTTGCGCTCGGGAGGTGGCTCATGAGCCGCGAGGACACCGAGACCGACGATGTCGGCGATCCGGTCCGGGAGGACGAGGGCCTCGGCGAGCGAATCGACGACGACCGCACCGAGACCGCGACTGTCGAGGACGTCGAGACGCTGCGGGCCGACGTGGTGGCGTTCGCCGACGAGGTCGAAGAGCGGATCGTCAAGCGCGACGCGCTCGAAAGCGATCTCAGACAGTACGTCCGCAAGCGCCAGCGCCGCGGCCACGCGCGCGGCTGGGGGCCGTATCTCGTCCTCCTCTACGGCACCGCGATGACGATCGGCGCGTTCGCCCTGCTGAACGGCGGCTGGGCGATCCTCGCGATGCTCGTTGTCTGGCTCTCGACGCTCGGCCTCTACGTGTTGATGGTGCTCGTCGGCCTCGCCGGGGCCGCACTCGGCCTCCCGGGGCGGCTCCGTGATCTGGTCGGTCGCATCCGATCGTAGCGACGCCGCGAGCGTTCGCTGGCGATTCTCACGGCGATCGACGAAAATCGAGGACGAAGCCGCGTTCAGAACGTTTCGAGGTAGCGGTCTTTCTCCCACTCGCTGACCGACACCCGGTAGTCGGTGACCTCCTCGCGTTTGGCCGCGACGAACGTGTCGGCGACGTGGTCACCGAGCGCGCTCGTGACGACCTCGTCGGCTTCGAGCGCGTCGAGCGACCCGGCGAGCGTCGTCGGCAGCGTGTCGATCCCGTACTCTGCACGGCGCTCCTCGTCGAACTCGTAGATGTTCTCGCGAACGGGATCGGGGGCGTCGAGTTCGCGCTCGATCCCGTCGAGCCCGGCGGTGATCATCGCCGCGATCGCGAGATACGGGTTGCACGAGGGATCGGGCGAGCGGAGTTCGATCCGGGAGGCCGCCGGGGTGCGCGCGGCGGGTTTGCGGACCAGTGCCGAGCGGTTCCTGTCCGACCACGCCACGTAGACGGGAGCCTCGTACCCTGGCACCAGGCGCTTGTAGCTGTTGATCGTCGGGTTGCAGACCGCGGTGACGGCGGGCGCGTGATCGAGGATGCCCGCGACGAACTGTTTGGCGGTGTCGGAGAGGTCGAACTCGTCGTCCCCGTCGTGGAAGGCGTTCTCGCCCCCGTCAAAGAGCGAGAGGTGAGTGTGCATCCCCGAACCGTTGATCCGCGCGATCGGCTTGGGCATGAACGTCGCGTGGAGATCGTGCTGGGCCGCGATCGCCCGCACCACCGATCGGAACGTCGCGACGTTGTCCGCGGTCGTGAGCGCGTCGTCGTACGTGAAGTTGATCTCGTGTTGGCCCTGGGCGACCTCGTGGTGGGAGGCCTCGATCTCGAAGCCCATCTCCTCCAGCCCGTAGATGATGTCCCGGCGGACGTCCGAGGCGAGGTCCTTCGGCGCGAGGTCGAAGTAGCCGCCGGCGTCGTTGGTCTTCGTCGTCGCACGGCCCTCCTCGTCGTGCTCGAACAGGAAGAACTCGGGTTCGGGCGCGGCGTTGACCTCGTAGCCCAGCTCCGCAGCGCGATCGAGCGCGTCCTTGAGCACCCCACGCGGGTCGCCGGCGAACGGCTCGCCGGTCGAGGTGTTCATGACGTCGCAGATCAGCCGCGCGCTCGCGGTGCCGTCGTCGCGGTCGCGCCACGGCAGGACGGCGAACGTCGTCGGATCGGGCTTGAGCCGCATGTCCGACTCCTGGATCCGGACGAACCCCTCGATCGAGGAGCCGTCGAAGTAGATCCCCTCGGTGAACGCCTTCTCCGCCTGGGAGGCGGGAACGGAGACGTTCTTGACCGTGCCGAGGATGTCGGTGAACTGGAGCCGGAGGAAGTCGACGTTGTGCTCGTCGATCCGTTCGAGAACCCGCTGTGCGTCGGTCGAGAGACCGCCGTCGGGTGGAGTTTCGTTTGTCATGCTTCGTGCCTACTCGGTGGGAGACCCCGGGCTACAAAAACACTACCCTTCGTCGCAAATATTGAATGCGGGACAGGAACTGGATATTCGTAAAGTTTTACTCCCCGGAATCAGTACGGGAGTGTGATGACGTACGAAAACCTCGATACGGAACTCGTCAACGCGCTGCTGGGCGACGGTCGTGCCAGCCTCCGGAGCCTCGCCGACGACCTCGACGTCTCGGTGACGACGGTCTCGAATCACCTCGCGGATCTCGAAGACGAGGGCGTCATCCGGGGGTACTCGCCCACGGTGGACTACAACGCGCTCGGCTACGACGTCACCGCCGTGATCCAGCTCAAGGTCGACGGCAGCGCGCTGCCCGACATCACCGATCGGCTCCGCGAGCACGACCAGATGATCTCGGTGTACGAGGTCACCGGCGATCACGACATCGTTGCGATCGGGAAGTTCGAGGACACCGACGACATGAACGACGCGATCAAGACGCTGCTCGCCGACGCCGACATCCGCGAATCGAACACCAACGTCGTGCTCAACACCGTGAGCGAGCACGAACAGTTCGAACTCGACATCGAGGATTAGACCGCCGCGAGCGCGACCCCGAGGTTCAGTCCGGTGACACCGGCCCCGAGGGCGATCAGGCCCAGAAAGAAGCATCGCCAGCCCGGAACCGTCCTGATGAACCGTTCGCCGGCGAGCGCGAGGACGCCCGCGAGCACCGCCGCGGCGAGTTTGACGCCGAGTGCGAGCGTCGGCGTCGGGAGCAACGCTCGGACGAGCGGGTTCGATTCGAACTCCACGCCAACGAGCGCCGCGGCCACGAGCGTCGAGACGCCATCGAACACCCCCCACGCGATCACCACGCCGACGACCAGCTCGGCGTAGTCGACCTCGCGTTCGGCCCACGGTGAACGGCTCTCCACACGGAAAGCGAAGGGCTACACACGGAAGTGGTCGCCGACTAGATGCGTAAAAATTCGGTGTCGTTTGGGCGGTGCGATGCGGCGCGGATGCGGTCGCGGAGCGGGCCTGGTGGATGAAGGGCGAGGCCCGCGAAGCGCTGCTCGCGAGTCGTTCCTCCCCGCTCGCTATTCGAGACGCTTCACTTCGTTCGCGCCTCGCAGCCGAGGGCTTCCGTGGTGCGGTTGCAGAGCGGTCGCGGTCTTTTTCCCCAAGTTTTTGCCGAGCGAGCGCGCGAAGCGCGCGAGCGAGGGAAAAAGTGGGCTTACATCATGCCGCCCATGCCACCCATCCCGCCCATGCCACCCATGCCGCCGGGTGCGCCACCGGGACCGCCGGGGCCGCCCGCCTCCTCGCCACCCTCGGTGGTGAGGTCGCCGGCCGAGATGATGTCGTCGATCTTGAGCACGAGGTTCGCGGCCTCAGTAGCGCTCGCCAGGGCCTGCTCCTTGGCGTGGGCCGGCTCGACGACGCCGGCCTCGTAGGTGTCCTCGACGTCGCCGTCGTAGACGTTCAGACCCGCGTGCTCGTCACCGGACTCGTGGGCCGAGCGGAGGTCGACGAGGGTGTCGATCGGATCGAGGCCCGCGTTCTCCGAGAGGACGCGGGGGACGAGTTCGAGCGAGTCGGCGAACGCCTCGACCGCGAGCTGCTCGCGCCCGCTCACGGAGTCGGCGTACTCGCGGAGCCGGGAGGCGAGTTCGACCTCGATCGCGCCGCCGCCGGCGAGCACACGCCCGTCGGAGACGGTCTGAGCGACGACCTCCAGCGCGTCCGTGATGCCGCGTTCGAGCTCGTCGACCACGTGGTCGGTCGAGCCCCGGAGGAGGATCGTGACGCCGTGGGAGTCATCGCCCTCGACGTAGAACAGGCCCCCTTCCTCGTCGCGCGTCACCGAGCCGGTGCCGAGGTCGTCGGCACGCGCGCTGTTCAGGTCCGAGACGATGTTCGCCCCGAGGACTTCCTTCAGGAACTCGATGTCGGATTTCTTCGCCCGGCGCACGGCCAGGATGCCCTCCTTCGCGAGGTAGTGCTGGGCGAGGTCGTCGATGCCCTTCTGGCAGAACACGACATCAGCGCCGGTTTCCTTGATCTGCTCGACCTTGGCCTTCAGCTGCTCGTCCTCCTGGTCGAGGAACTGCTGGAGCTGGTCGGGATCCGAGAGGCTGACCTGCGAATCGACGTTCGCCTCCTCGACCTCGACGGCCTCGCTCAGCAGGAGCACCGAGGCGTCCTCGACCTCGGTCGGCATGTTGTCGTGAACCGGGTCCTTGCTGATGACTGCGCCGTCGAGGAGCGTCGAGTCGCTCGCGGACTGGCCGGTCTGGGTCTCGATGTTGACGTACTCGAGGTCCACGACGTTCTCGCCGGTCTCGGTCTCGACGGTCACGTTTTGAACCGCGTCGACGATGAGGTTCGCGAGCTGCTCCTTGTTCGACTCGGCTCCCTTGCCGGTCATCGAGGTCTCGGCGACCTTGCGGACCCGCTCGGTGTCGTCGGCGTCGATCTGCTCGGCGAGGTCGTCGATCTCCGCGCGGGCGTGGTCGCTCGCCATCTGGAGGCCCTTGATGATCGCCGTCGGGTGGATGTCCTGTTCGAGGAGCCCCTCGGCGTTCTTGAGGAGTTCGCCCGCGACCGCGACCGCCGTCGTGGTGCCGTCGCCCGCCTCGTCCTCCTGGGTCTCGGCGACCTCGACGATCATCTCCGCCGTGGGGTTGTTGATGTCCATCTCGGTCAGGATGGTGACGCCGTCGTTCGTCACCGTGACGTCGCCCATCGAGGAGACGAGCATCTTGTCCATCCCCTTCGGCCCGAGTGTCGATCGAACCGAGTCCGATACTGCGCGTGCCGCGTTGATGTTGTGGGACTGAGCGTCCTCGTCCTGGACGCGCTGGGAGTCGTCGCCCATGATGATCATGGGTTGGCCCTGCATTCGCTGACTCATGATTCACCGACCGATTGAATGTGCTTCTATAAAAAACTATCCATTGCTGCCGAAGCGATGTCGAGGATGCTCACGAACCGAGAGTACGCAAACCACCCGACGATGTGCTCACGAACGACGAATCATGCAGGGTGTTATCGATGACTGTGATGCGAGCTACGACAGCGGCGACTGTAATTTATATACATCGACGGCCTTCCTCGGACGAATGCCGTACCCGAACAGTCCGGACAAGCACGATTGGGAGGCGCTGATCACGCCGCGGGCGAGCCTCGAGTACTTCCACGACGAGCCGGATCCGGTACCGAAATCGCTCGTCCTGTGTTTCCACGACGGACTTCTCGACCACGTTGCCGAGAGCTACGCCGTCACCGAGTTCGAGACGTGGGATACGGGATACGCACTCGACACCACCGATGGGCGGGTCGGGATCGTTCGCGTGCCTGGCGTCGGCGCGCCGGTGACCGCCCTGGTGATGGAGAAGTTGATCACCCGCGGAACCGAGCGGTTCCTCGCGCTCGGACACGTCGGCAGCCTCCAGCCGGACGTCGAACTCGGCGATCTTGTGATCGTGGACCGCGCGCTGCGCGACGAAGGGACCTCCCATCACTACCTCGATGCCGGGACGTACGTCGACGCGACACCCGCGCTGTGTGACCAACTCGAAGCTGCACTCGATGCAGTCGACGAAACCCACCACACTGGCCCGACGTGGACCACGGACGCGATCTACCGGGAGACGATCCCAGAGATCGAGCGCTACCGTGAGGACGGGATCATCACGGTGGACATGGAGGCCGCGGCGGTGTTCGCGATCGCGGAGCGTCGCGGTGTCGATGCGGGCGCGCTGTTCACCATCAGCGATCACCTCGACCCGTCGGGCTGGGAGCCACGGTTCACGGAGACGGGCGAGCACCTCGAACGTGCGTTCGCGCGGGCCGTCGCGGCGCTCACAGGGTGACTCACTCGACTGGTTCCTTCCAGTGGACTGTGACTGTGCCGATCACGAAGTCGTCGCCCGTGCTAGCGTCGCGGACGAACCGAAGCGTGTTGGTGCCCTCCACGAGGTCCGCGCCGGTGATCGGGTCCATCCAGTACTGCCAGCCGTCGGCGGGCGGGATATCGAAGCCCGTGAGCGCGTCGCCATTGACGAGGATTTCGTGGTCGTATGCCGAGATGTCGAAGACCTGGAGTTCGAGGTACGGGTCGACGACCGGCTCGGTGGGGACGGTGAACTCGAACTCGCTCGAACGGTGGTTGCCGACGAACTCCGCCCACGACACGTCGAGTCCGTCGGCGCTATCGCCGAGGTATTCCTGGACGGTGAGGAGCGCGTAGTTCGCACGGGTGGGCTGATTCATCGTGTGCGTTCTCGCCTGCCGGGGACCTAAACCCGCCGCCTCCACTCGGGATGGGACGTCATCGAATTCTGATCTATCACCGAAACGTCTCCCGTGCACGCCCGATATAGCTGTTGTTCGCCCAGCTACGGACCTCGCTCATCCGTCGAGTAGCGTTGCTGCATCGACTTCGGTGAGCACGCCGTTCCGGACGAACACCGCCAGCAGCTTCGGCGTCGTCACCAGACGAGTGTCGATCAGCGACGCGTGGACCAGGCCGAGTTGATTGAACTCGTCGCACAGGAACATCGCCGCATCCGTGTCGTTCGCGAGCGTGACCGCAGCGTTCCCCCCGTCGTCGAGCGGGAAGTCCGCATCGAGGTCGCTTTGCCGGACGTCGAGCTCGTCGCGACGGTCGAGCACCGCTTCCGCGGCCTGGCTCTGTGCGTCCGCGTACGACGCGACGTCTTCGAGTTCGTTCACGACTTCTCTCGGGACGAGAACCTCGTACTCGCGGTAGAGACAGTCGAGCGGCGACGGATCGTGCTCGGCGGCGGTCCCGAGGCTGACGAGGGCCGACGTATCGGCGACGACACACGCCATCTATAGGTCGGCCAACTCCTCGGTGAGCGAATCGTCGAGTTGGCGCTTTAGCACCCGGAAGTTCGCCGCCTCTTCGGGACCGACGAGCGCCTTCAACTGCTCGAAGGTGATCTCGTCGTCGTAGTACGCGCCCGCAATTTCCTGGGTCAGCCGGTCGTCGTGGGCGGCGTCCCGAAGGTACTCCCGCAGCGCGTCGGTCAGCACGTCGGTGCGGTCGGTCCCGAGGACCGTCGCCAGCGCATCCGCGCGCTCGATGAGCTTCTCGGAGGCGCGGAACTGGACGCGGCGTTTGTCGCTGCTCATCTTCATCTATCTTCAGGTGTGAGCTCGCAAAACTCTTGTGTACAATGTGAGCCAAGAAGTCTCCTCTTTCCATCTTACCGATGAGTAGAGGAACTATTCACAGCGAATTTCGGATATGGAAAAGCACTTTTACGAGATAGATCGAGATTGATTGGTAGTTCTCTATTTCACCATCGGATATGTCTGTTTCAATCGAATGTGCTTCTGCGTTCGATGGTTTTCTGATCGAATTTAGCTCTCTAATGAAGTTATCGTCAACCTCGCCAGAATAGTGTTCGAAATCAGACTGTAACTCTTTGAAATTCTCTATGAGCTCATAAAAACTATGGAATTCTGATGAATCAGGGTCGTAGTATATCTCGATTCTATCCGTGCCATATTTTCTCCGTAACACATCAATTAGGAGATTCTCAATCAGTTTTCTCGTCAATATGAGCGTAGCATCGTTTATACCAAGCTGATAGCAGGTGTTTATCCTCTCTATGAGACCTGGGTAGAACGTTCCTGCAACGTTGTCGATGTCGAGAAACGGTTCTGAGTGGGTTGGAACTTGTGGGTGAGCGATCGTATCTGAATCGTGTTTTAGTGCTTCTAGTGCTGGATATTCTCGAAGCTCTTCTGCATCGGTGCCACCAGTTGAAGAGTACACTCGGCGCATTATTCCAAGTGCGAGTTTTTGATTTTCCTGATGAACCTCTCGAATAAAGATTCGGGTTGATCTGTGTCGCTCTTCGCTTTTTATCCTCCACCTACTCATCAATCGATTGCTTTTTGCGATTTCAAGGACACCGAACTCTGCTGCTATTGATTCCCATCTTCTGTAGTCGATTTGCTCGTTCACACAGAATCGAGCAAACTGTGCGAACAGAGCCTGCTGTTGGTCCGGTATCATCGTTGGTTACAAGACCTCACTGGATAGTAATGAATTGTACTACATAGATACATACACAAGTGTAGCATCCGCGAGCGACCGTAGGGAGCGAGCGGGCCAAGGAACCCCCGGAGGGGGTGACGCAGGCTTTTGATCCACATTTTGCCAGCGAAGGAGCGAGCGGTAGCGAGCGACTGAGCGCAGCAAAAGGTGGTAGCATGGGCCGGCGCGAATTCGAATCGCGGTTACGGCCACCCGAAGGCCGAAGGATACCAAGCTACCCCACCGGCCCGCGGCCGAAACCACGAGCAGGAGCGTGTTAACCCTTCCGTCTCAGCGTGGTCTCGACTCGTAGCAGCTACTCGATGGCGAAGTAGCGATCCCAGTGACGACGACAGCCAGGGTTGAACGCGCCGTCACACTGCGGGCAGCGATGATCGCTGTCGAGATACGCCGCGATCGAGAATTGCGCGCCACAGCGCCCACAGACCACGGCCCGTTCGTCGAAGCGTGCCTGCGGCCACCGGCTCGTCTCGTGATCGGCGAGCGCCCCGTGGCACTCGATGCAGGGGTAGAACGTCTCACAGCACGGCAGCGCGATGGCCACGACGTCGCGATCGGTCCGGTAGTGCCGACAGCGCGTTTCGGCGTCGACCCCGACGCCACGGATCGGCACGTCGAGTGCATGATCGTCGGTCGCGGTGCGATCGTCCGCGTCGGACCGGTCGTCTCCATCGATCTGGTCGACCATCAGTACCGGGTGTACCCCGCGGTGTCGAGCCAGTTGTGCGCGACCGTGATGGCGTGATCCGCATGAAGCCGCTCGGGGCCGAGACGCACCCGAGCATCCGCAACCTCGGCCAGCAGCTCGGCCTCGTGGCCGGTGAAATCGCGGTGGTCCGACAGCACGAACGCTGGATTCTCCGGTGGGTCGATCTCTCCGACGGGATCGCCGTCCTCGTGGAGCGCGACGATGGTGCTCTCCTCGGCGACCTCCTCCAAGATCGGCTCGAACCCGCGTCGCGAGAGGAAGACGCCCGGCGAACTCTCGACTTCCATGTGGCCGATGGCCTCCTCGCGCGAATCGAGCGCGTTCCGGACCAGCGCGGCCGTCGAGCGCTCGTCGGGGTTCAGCCGGCGGAGTTCGCTGCCCTCGAAGCGCACCGCGAACTCGTCGGCGAGCACGAGCCACACCCGAACGTCCTCGCGGAGATCGTGCGAGAGGAAGAACGCCGAGTTCACACACCGACAGCACACGTCGAGCCGCCCCGCACCACCGGCGAGGTCGTCGAGCGAGAACTCGGCGGTCGTGGGGGCCTCGTGACCCGAGACGACGAACTGGCGCATACGCTGCATCGCGGGCGGGAACGAATAGCCCCGTCGATCACCACGTCGGGCCTTCGTTCACCACGTCAGTCCCTCGTAGGTGAGCCCCTCGCGCGGCTCGACGATCCGCCGGCCGTCGATCACTACTCGACTACTCATCTCGTCGAACGCGCCGTCGAGCGCCGCGAACTCGTCCCAGTCGGTGACCACGAGCGCACCGTCAGCTCCCCGAAGCGCGTCGGCCGCCGAGCCGGTGTACTCGATATCGGGGTATTTCTCGGCCATCGCGCTGGCGGCGACCGGATCGTAGGCCGCCACGTCCGCACCGCGTTCGAGCAGCCCGGCGATGATCGGCGTCGCGCGCGACCCGCGGATGTCGTCGGTGCCGGGCTTGAACGCCAGCCCGAGCACTGCGATCCGCTTGCCTGCGGGATCGACGTGGCGTTCGAGCAGTTCGAGCATCCGCTCGGGCTGGCGATCGTTGACGTCGACGATCGCGTCGAGCAGCGTCGGCTCGTAGCCCACCGAGCGCGCGGCGGCCCGGAGCGCGTCGGTGTCCTTCGGGAAGCACGACCCACCCCAGCCAACGCCCGATCGGAGGAACCGTTCGCCGATCCGGTCGTCGAGCCCGATCGCGTCGGCGACCTCGTAGGAGTCGACGCCGAACTCCTTGCAGACGTTGCCGAGCTCGTTGATGAGGCTGATCTTCCCCGCGAGGAAGACGTTGTTCGCGTACTTCACCATCGCGGCCTCGCGCCGGCCGGTCTCGACGATCGGCACCTCACTCTCGTTTGCAGCGACCAGCGGCTCGTACACACCGTGGAGTCGTTCGAGTGCTCGACTGTCCTTGTCTTCAGTGCCGAACACGAGCTTGTCGGGTTCGAGGAAGTCCGTAACTGCCGATCCCTGGCTCTGGAACTCGGGGTTGACCGCGACGCCGAACGCCTCGCCCGCGCGCTCCCCCGAGGCGTCTTCGAGGACCGGGACGAGGCGTTCCTCGACCATCCCCGGGATCACGGTGCTCTTGACCACGACGAGGTGGTAGCCCTCGGTCGCCGCGAGTTCCTCGCCGATGTCGCGCATGCCCGCCTCGACCACGGAGAGGTCGATGCTGCCGTCCTCGCGGGTGGGTGTCTGAAGCGCGACGAACGTGACGTCGGTCTCGCGGAGGGCGGCGTGGTCGGTCGTCGCGCGGAGCCGGTCGCCCGAGTGCGTCGCAACGCGCTCGTCGAGCCCCGGCTCGTGGATCGGCGTCTCGCCGGCGTTCAGGGCATCGACGATCCTCTCGTCGATGTCGATCGCGACCACACGGTGTCCGAGGTCGGCGAGACAGGCCGCGACGCTCGTGCCGACGTAGCCGCTGCCAACGACGCTGATCTCCATGCTGGCCCGTTCACCACCTCCGTCCTTGAGCGTTCGGATGGCGACGGCTCGCGCGCGGTGGCCGGTCGAAACGCGGCGACAGGACCGATGAACAGGCTTTTGCGATCCGGCGCAGGACGAGGGGACATGAAAGCCGTCGTGATCGCCGCTGGCGAGGGGACTCGCCTCCGGCCGCTCACCGAGGACAAGCCGAAGGGAATGGTCGAGATCGACGGGAAACCCATTCTCACGCACTGCTTCGAGTATCTCACCGATCTCGGTGCGGACGAGCTCATCGTCGTCGTCGGCTACAAGAAGGAGGTCATCGTCAGCCACTACGACGACGAGTTCGAGGGCGTGCCGATCACCTACACCCACCAGCGCGAGCCGAAGGGGATCGCCCACGCCCTGCTCACCGCCGAGGAGCACATCGACGACGACTTCATGCTGATGCTCGGCGACAACATCTTCGCGGCGAACCTCGCGGACGTCGTGGACCGCCAGCGCGAGGACCGCGCCGACGCCGCCTTCCTCGTCGAGGAGGTCCCGATGGAGGAAGCCGACCGGTACGGCGTCTGTGACACCAACGACTACGGCGAGGTCACCGACATCGTGGAAAAGCCCGACGATCCGCCGACGAACCTCGTGCTCACGGGCTTTTACACGTTCACGCCCGCCATCTTCCACGCCTGCCATCTCGTCCAGCCCTCCGGTCGCGGCGAGTACGAGGTCTCCGACGCGATCGACCTCCTGCTCCGCTCGGGCCGCACGATCGACGCCGTCAAAATGGACGGCTGGCGGATCGACGTCGGCTACCCCGAGGACAGGGACGAAGCCGAACGACGGCTCCAGGAACAGCGTGGCGAGGCCAGTGCGGAGACGGACGCCGAGTCCGGAACCGAGACGGCGGACGCAAGTTCGAACGAGTAACGAGCCAGCAGGACTACGCGGTACGGAGCCGTTCGCGGATCGTCTCCTCGACGGTGTGCTCGGCCGACCAGCCGAGGTCGCGCTTCGTTCTGCTGGTGTCGACCGGGAACGAGTCGACGAGCGTCTCGCCCGACCGGGGGTTTTCGATGATCTCGATGTCGGCATCGATGTCGCGCTCCTCGGCCGCCACGTCGGCGACCAGCTCGGCGATCTCCTGGACGCTCGGGTCCTCGTCGCTCGCGAGCTCGTACTTCTCGACGCCGGTGTCGCCGCGATCGAGCGCTTCGACCAGCGCCTCGGCGCTCTCGACGTAGGCGCGTGCGACGTCCTCGACGTGGACGTAGTTGCGCGACTGGGTGCCCGGCTCGTACACCGTGAGCGTCCCGCCCGAGAGCGCACGATCGAGGAAGAAGTTCGTGACCGTGCCCTTCGAGATCCGCTCGCCGTCGATCGTGTGATCGCCGTAGAGGTTGGCGATCATGAACTGGTGGGCCGGGAACGCTCCCTCCGAGAAGGTCTCGATCGCGCGCTCGTTCAGCAGCTTGGTCCGGCCGTACCAGTTGAGCGGGTCCCGTGGGTGGTCGACCGTGATCGGGAACTCCCGTGGGTCGCCGATGACGCCCATGCTGAACGGGAAGATCAATCCAGCCTCGTGCTTCCGGCAGAACCACGCCACGTTCTCGGTCCCGTGGACGTTGACCTCGTAGGCGAGGTCCGGGTGATCCGCACAGTCGTCGACGCCGCTGAGTGCGGCGAGATGCATCACGATGTCCGCCCCGGCGAGCGCGTCTTCGAGCCGCCCGCGGTCGCGGATGTCGACGTGTTCAACCGCGACGTCGCCGACCCCGCGAACGTCGCCGAGATAGAAGTTGTCGAACGCCCTGATCGTCCATCCCGGGTGGGCCGCCTGGAGCTGTTTGACGACGCAGCTCCCGATGTACCCCGCCGCGCCGGTGATCGCGACGGTCGTCGTCTCGGCGCTCTCGCCGTCGGCCTCGGTGTCGGTCGCGCTCATCCCCTGAACCTCCGTGCGAGCTCGCGGACGCCCTCGCGGAGCGTGTACTCGGGTTCGAAGCCGGTCTCACGGAGTCGGTCGAAGTTCACGTGATAGGAGGGGCCGGGGTGTTCGTCCTCTAAGTATGTCACGTCCACCGTCTCGATCTCCTCGCTGATGAGTGTAGCGACGTCCCGGATCCGATAGTTCTCGTCGTTCGCCCCCACGTTGTAGACGGGTTTCGGCCACGCGTCCGGCCGGAGCACGGCATCGCGGTAGGCCCGCGCGGCGTCGTCGACGTGGACGAACGGCCGCCAGTTCGAGCCGTCGCCGTACACGGTGAGTGGCCGGCCGGTGAGCGCCCGGAAGACGAACTGGTTGACGACGAGGTTGAACCGGATGCCCGGCGCGTCGCCGTACACCGTGCTCAGCCGGATCGCGGTCCCGTCCATGTCGTATTCGGCCACGTACTCACGGAGCAGTTTCTCGGACTCGTACTTGGTCTCGGCGTAGGGGTTGATCGGGTCGGGCTCGATCCCCTCGTCGATGTCGGTGCTCGTCGCCCGGCCGTAGATGTTACACGAGGAGGCCACGACGACGCGATCGACGCCGATCTTCCCGGCCGCGGTGAGCACGTTCCGCGTGCCCTCCAGATTGGTCGCGTAGGTCTCCTCGCGCCGGTCGTGGGTGCTGTCCGCGCCGGTGATCGCCGCGAGGTGGACGATCCCGTCGACGTCCCGCACCGCGCTCTCGACGTCGCCGTACTCCCGGACGTCGCCCCCCCGGAAGTCGACGTCCCCGACGCAGCCCAGCAGGTTCCGCGGCGAGCCCGTCGAGAGATCGTCGAGCACGACGACCCGATCCACCCGGTCGTCCTCGCACAAGAGGGGCACCAGCGCGCTCCCGATGTACCCACACCCGCCGGTGACGAGGAGGTCCATCAGTCCTCCCGGTCTTCGAGCACGTCCGGCAGGAAGCGGTCCTCGTGGGCCGTGATGACGTCTGCCTGCTCGGTCATGGCTTCGAGCACCTCGTCCATCCCGGTCTCGAAGTCGACCGACCCGCCGCCGATCAGGTCGTCGTACTTCTCGCGCTCGATCTCCATCTCGTGGGTCTCGTCCTCCTCGCGCGGGTTCTCGACGTGCTCGACCGCGACGTCGAGATCGTATTCGGCCCCGACGTCGGCGATGGTTTCGGCGATCTCGACGATGCTGATCGCGCGCGTCGTCTGGTTGTACACGGTGTGGGCCGCGGGTCGGTCGTCGGGATCACACAGCGCCAGCCGCGCGAGCCCCTCGACTGCATCTTCGAGGCTCACGAACGGCTTTCGCTGCTCGCCTTTCCCATAGACCGTCAGCGGGTAGCCCGCGACCGCCTGGGCCGCGAAGCGGTGAGCGACGACCCCGAAGTAGTAATCGAAGTCCAAACGAGTGCCCAGCCGGTCGTCCGCCCGGGTCTCGTCGGTGCCCGCCCCGTAGACGATCGCGGTTCGGACGTCGCTGATCGGGAGGTCGAACTGGGTGTTCGCGAGCCGGAGGTTCGCCGCGTCGTGGGCCTTGGTGAGGTGATACCACGAGCCCGCCATCGCGGGGAAGGGAACCTCGTCGCGCTCGCCGTCGTTCTCCATCGTCGCCCCACCTTCCGGGATGGGGAACTCGGGCGCGCCGTACACGCCCGTGGTGGTGGTCTCGACGAAGTGGGTGTCGGAGAGCCCCGCCTCGTGGAGTCCCCACACGAGGTTCCGGGTCGCCTGCATGTTGTTGTGCTGGGTCTCGTTCGCGTGCTCGCCGTTGATCTGGGAGTACGGCGCGGAGGGCTGGGCCGCGGTGTGGATCACCGCCGCGGGCTCGTGGACCGCGAGCAGCCGATCGACGAACGGCCGATCCGTGAGGTCGCCCTCGACGAACGAGAGGTTCGAGAGGCCCTGCTCCTCGGCGGCCGCGAGGCGCTCCTCGATCGACGCGACCGGCGTGGCGCTTCTCGCCCCGACCGACGCGACCCACTCGCGCCTGGCGAGGTTGTCCACGCCGAGCACGCGCTGGTCGGTCCGCTTCGCGATCCTGAGGGCGGTCGGCCACCCGACGTAGCCGTCGGCCCCGGTGACGATGATCGACATAGTTACTCGATCAGCGAGTAACTCGCCCACGATCAAAACACTTTCCCTCCATCCGCGTCGCTACTGGCGGCCGAACCGTTCGGAGGAAAACGGATCGAAACCGATCCATGGGCCGTCTACTCGACGGTGACGCTCTTCGCGAGATTGCGGGGTTTGTCGATCGACCGGCCGAGCTGGGCTGCGGTGTGGTAGGCGAACAGCTGGAGCTGGACGTTGGCGAGCACCGCGGCGGTCCGGGGGTGGGTCTCGGGGATCGGGAGGACGTGATCGGCGTAGCGCTCGATGTCGGACTGACCGTCGGTGACGGCGATCACGGAGGCGTTCCGGGCCTCGACCTCCTTCACGTTGCCGACCGTCTTTCGGGCGAGTTCGCCGTCGCCGGTGGCGATCGCGATCACAGGGGTGTTCTCCGTGACCAGCGCGAGCGGACCGTGTTTGAGCTCGCCCGCCGCGAACCCCTCGGCGTGGCGGTAGGTGATCTCCTTCAGCTTGAGCGCGCCTTCGAGCGCCACCGGGTAGTTGAGCCCCCGGCCGATGAAGAAGTACCCCTCCGCGTCGAGGTACTCCGTCGCGACGGCGGCCGCGGTCGAGTCGTCAATCACGGCTTGCACCTCGCTTGGGAGGTCCCGGAGCGCGCCCAAAGCGTCTCGATCGCCGCCGTTCGCGGTGGCGAGCGCGAACAGGTTGAGCGCCGCGAGCTGGCTCGCGAACGTCTTCGAGGCCGCGACGCCGATCTCCGGGCCCGCCCGGATGTAGATGACGTGATCGCACTCCCGGGAGACCGTCGAGCCGACCACGTTGGTGAGTGCGAGCGTGCGTGCGCCCCGACCCTTTGCCTCCCGGAGCGCGCTCAGGGTGTCCGCGGTCTCGCCGCTTTGCGTGACGCCGACCACGAGCGCGTCGCCCGCCGGCGGCGGCGAGGTGACGTACTCGCTCGCGAGGAACGCCTGGGCGGGGATGCCGGCGTCCTGGAACAGCCGCGCGCCGTAGAGCGCGGCGTGATACGAGGTGCCACACGCCACGAACTGGACCGCGGTCGGTCGAGGCGGCTCGTCGAGCTCGTCGAGTTCGACGGTGCCGCCGAGCTCGTCGACCCGGCCCCGGAGACACTGTCGGAGCGCCCGGGGCTGCTCGTGGATCTCCTTCAGCATGTAGTGGTCGTAGCCGCTCTTTCCCGTCTCTTCTGCGTCCCACTCGACGGTGTGAACTGACTTGTCGACCGGTTCGCCCGCGAGCGTCGTCACGGTCCAGCCGTCGTCGTCGATCCGGGCGATCTCGCCGTCGTCGAGGTAGATCACGCGGTCGGTGAACTCCCGGAAGGCAGGCACGTCGCTCGCGAGGTAGGTCGCGCCGTCGTCGACGCCGAGCACGAGCGGCGAATCCGCTCGGGCACAGTAGACCGCGTCGCCGCCGGCGAACACCGCGGCGATCGCGTAGCTCCCCTCGATCCGCTCCATCGCCGCGCGGAACGCGTCTTCGGGGCTGGCCCCGTCGGCGAGCGCCGACTCGATCAGGTGGGGGACGACCTCGGTATCGGTGTCGCTTTCGAACTCGTGGCCCGCCGCGATCAGCTCGTCCTTGATCGTCTGGAAGTTCTCGATGATCCCGTTGTGGATCACTGCCACTTGTCCCTCGCAGTCGGCGTGGGGGTGGGAGTTGCGGTCGCTCGGCGGGCCGTGCGTGCTCCAGCGGGTGTGACCGATTCCGACCGGGCCACCGAGATCGATCCCCTCGAGCGCCGCTTCGAGGTTCTCGAGTTCGCCCTCGCGTTTCTCGATGTCCACAGTCCCGTTGGCGAGCGCGACACCCGCCGAGTCGTACCCCCGATATTCGAGCTTCGAGAGGCCGTGCATCAGGACATCGAGCGTCTCGTCGGGTCGACCGACACAGCCGACGATCCCACACATCAGCCGAGCACCTCCGCGTCGGCCTCGATCCGACCGCTCGCACGGACCCCGGTGTAGAGCCGTGCGCCCGGCCCGACGAGCGTGCCCGGCGCGAGCGTGACCGCCCCGCCCGCGTGGACCCGATCGGCGACCACCGCCCCGAGCGCCTGCTCCTCGTACACCTGGGTGTCGATCCGCACGTCGGCCGGCCCGCCGGGGACCGTGTTCGCCGCACCCAGGGTGACGTCCTGGCCCGCCACGCAGTCGAGGACCGTGCTCCCGGGACCGATCCGGGTGTCGGTGTCGAGCACGCTCCGCTCGACGGTGGCGTTCGCCTCGACGGTGACGTTCCGGCCGAGCGCGACGTCCGGGCCGACCACCGCACCGGGGCCCACCTCGCAGTCCGGTCCCACCACCACGGGAGCCTGGAGCGTCGCGTCCTCGTGAACGAGTGCGCTGTCGTCGACCCAGACGCCCTGTTCGCGCGCGGGCTCGTCGACACGGCCGCGTGCGAGGATCTCCCGGGTAACAGTCAAGAGGTCCCACGGGTAGGTGGCGTGTGGCGAGAGGCCGTCGATCCGAACCCCGCGGACGGCCTCGCCGTCGTCGATCAGCCGCGCGAGCGTGTCGGGCACCCGGAGCTCGCCGTCCCGACGCTCGGTCGCCTCGATCGACTCGAAGATCTCGGTCCGGAAGGCGTAGACGCCCGCGTTGATCAGGCGGTAGTCGTCGGTGTCGGGCTTCTCCACGATCTCCTCGATCCGGCCCTCGTGGAGCGCGACCGCACCGTAGTGGCGGGCGTCGCGGTGTTCGAGCACGCCGAGCGTCGCTGCGGCGTCGGGGTGGGCCTCGAACTCCCCGATCACGTCCGCGACGAGGCCGGATTCGATCACCCGATCGCCGTTCACCACGAGGAACGGCTCGTCGACCGCGGACCGGGCTTCGAGCAGCGCGTGGCCGCTGCCGAGCTGTTTCTCCTGGACGACGTACTGGAGGGGCCGATCCCGGTAGGTCGGGCCGAAGTACTCCTGTACGCGGTCGCGCTTGTAGCCGATCACGACCGCGATCCGCTCGATCCCGGCGTCGATCAGCGCGTCGAAGACGTACTCCAGCATCGGCCTGTTCGCTGCGGGGAGCATCGGCTTCGGGCGGTTGTGTGTCAGAGGTCGCAGCCGGTTCCCCTCCCCGGCAGCGAGGACGACGGCTGTACGGAGGCTCATTGGTCGAACATCTACGGCGAATGATTTCAACCTAGCGGTAGCGCAGAGCCTCCTTTCACAAGGAGCGAACGGAGTGATGTGAGCAAGCCCACACGGACAACCGTGACGCGAGTCCGTTCGAGTGCCTGAACTGCGGCTACATGCTCGATGCCGACTACAACGCGGCAAAGAACATCGCGATGAAGTACGCGAAGAAACTCCGCCGGTCGCACACGTCGTCCGACGGAGGGGTATCCGTAGACATACCCTTGAACAGTGGATCGCTGACGGTCGAAGGCTCGACCACGGTTGTGGTCGGCTAAGACGACCCAAGATCACGCTGAAAAGCCCCCAACCTCAAGCGCGAGGGCGTGCTTGAGCGAGAGCGGGGTTGTCTATCGTTCTGCATGCTATCTTCGCCCCCGATAGACGTCGATGGAACTTCTCGCCACGATTCAATGATGGGACGACTCGACGGCGACGCTTTTACGTGCCGCCCGGGAACTCCCGGCGATACGTGTCGCTCCAGAGCGTCGTGAAGCGTCTCCGGCGCGCGCTTCGACCGGGCGGGAGCCTCGCGGAGCGTGCGGTCACCGGTGGGGTCTGGGTCGCGCTCACCAACGTCGCCGACCGCGCGCTCCAGCTCGGGATGGTCCTCCTCGTCGCGCGACTGATCGGCCCCGACGCCTACGGTGTGATGGCGTTCGCGCTGATCGTGATGAGCGCGCTGACGAAGCTTTCCAGACTCGGGATCGACGCCGCGCTGATCCAGCGCGAGGAATCGGACGTCGACGCCTATCTCGACACGGCGTGGGTGATGCAGAACGCCCGGAGCCTCCTCGTTGCCGGGATCCTGTTCACCATCGCGCCGGTGGCGGCAGGGTTTTTCGACGAGCCACAGCTCACGAACGTTCTCCGCGTGCTCGCGCTCTCGCCGGTGCTCTCGGGACTTCAGAACCCCGCACTGCTGTATCTCAAGAAGGATCTCCGGTTCGACAAGCAGTTCGTCTACACCCTCTCGGGCACCGTCTTCTACGTGACGGTGGCGGTCGGCTACGCGCTCGCCACGCGGTCGGTGTGGGCGCTCGTCTTCGGGCTGGTCGCGAGCGACGCCGCACGACTGATCGTCTCGTACCTGCTCGTCGACTACCGGCCGTGGCCCCGGTTCGATCTCGATCACGCGCGCGAACTGTTCGGGTACGGACGGTGGATCTTCGCCTCGGGGATCGTCCTCTTTCTCATCATGGAGGGCGACGACGCCTTCGTCGGGTGGTATCTCGGCGGGGCCGTCCTCGCGTTCTACCAGCTCGCCTACCGGGTCTCGAACGCACCCGCGACCGAGGTCACCCAGACCATTTCGAGCGTGGTCTTCCCGACCTACGCGAAACTCCAGAGCGAGGACCGACGCCTCCGTGACGGTTTCTTCAAAACCGTCCAGCTCACCACGTTCGTCTCCTTCCCCGTCGCGGTCGGCATCGCCGCGATCGCGCCCACGTTCGTCGACGCCTTCCTCACCGAGGAATGGGGGCCGATGGTCCCGATGATCCAGCTGCTCGCGGCGTGGGGACTCCTCCGCTCGCTCGGCGCGACCACCGGCCCGCTGTTTCAGGCCGTAGGTCGGCCCGACTTCGCCACCAAGATCCAGTTCGGGAAGCTCCTCGTCATCGCGGCGTTCATCTACCCTGCAACGGCGGAGTACGGCGCGGTCGGGACCGCACTCGTGATCGTCGGCAACTCGCTGCTGTTCTCCGAACCGGTGTCGTCGTACCTCGCGGTCCGGGTGGTCGAGGGCAGCTACGTCGAACTCCTCTGGTTGCTCGCGTACCCCGCGCTCGCGAGCGCCGTCATGGGCGGCGCGGTCCTCGCCCTGCGAGAGTCTCTCGTGGTTGGGTCGGCCGTACTCGAACTCGTCGTTCTGGTCGTTGCGGGCGTCGCGGTGTACACCGCCCTCGTGCTCGGTCTCGAACGCTACTCGGGCTACGACAGCGTCAGCCTCTGTCGTCGGATGGTCGAAACCGTCGTCTCCTGATCCCGTCGCCCTGACCGATCGGCCGTCGTCGAGCCACCGATAGCGAACCACAACACGTGTGTGTTGCCCGCTCCTCGAAGCGTCATGTCCATCCTCGACGACGCCCGGGCCGTCATCGCCAACGGTCCCGTCTGCGATGCCTGTCTCGGTCGTGTCTTCGCCGATCGGAGTTTCGGTCTCACGAACGACGAGCGCGGCCACGCCCTCCGGGTCGCGAGCGCACTCGACGCCGACGACCCCTTCGATCCCTCCGAGGGACCGGATACGTGCTGGGTCTGTGAGGGCGAGTGCGGCCGGTACGACGCGTGGGCCGAGCGCGCGGTCGACGCCCTCGACGGGATCGAGTTCGCGACCTACCAGGTTGGAACACGCGTTCCGCCACTGATCGAGGAGAACGATCGGCTGCTCCGCGAGGACAGCGGCTTGCCCCCCGACGCGGGCGAGTCGTTCAAATCCGCCCTCAATCGCGAGGTCGGCAAGCGGGTGGGCGAACACACGGGCACCGAGGTCGATTTCGAGCGCCCGGACGTGCTCGCGCTCGTCAATCTCGAACGCGGCGATGTGGACGCACAGATCAATCCCGCGTTCGTCTACGGTCGGTATCGCAAGCTCGACCGCGACATCCCCCAGACCGAGTGGCCGTGTCGAGAGTGCGGTGGTGGCGGCACCCAGCTCGCCGCCGACGGTGGGACCGAGCCCTGCGATCACTGCGGCGGCAGCGGCTATCTCTACGACGAGAGCGTCGAGGAGCTGACCGCACCCGTCGTCGCGGACGCGATGGAGGGTGTGGATGCGGTGTTCCACGGTGCCGGCCGCGAGGACGTCGACGCGCGCATGCTCGGTACCGGTCGCCCGTTCGCGATCGAGGTCAAGGAGCCACACCACCGCGAGATCGACGCAGCGGATCTCGAAGCCGCGATCAACGACTTCGCCGACGGCACGGTCGAAGTCGAGGGACTCCGGCGCGCGACCCACCGGATGGTCGAGCGCGTGAAGGAACTCGACGCGCACAAGACCTACTCGATGGCCGTGGAGTTCGCGGAGCCGGTCACGGCGTCGGCACTTGCTGACGCGCTCGTCGCTCTCGACGGCGCGACGATCGCCCAGAACACTCCCGAGCGCGTCGACCACCGTCGGGCGAGTCGCACCCGCGAGCGCACGGTGTACGAGATCGACGGTGAGCTCGACCCCGACCGCGACGGCGACACCGACGACGGGGACGGCGCGCGTCACGCGACGGTCGAACTCCGTGGCGAGGGCGGGCTCTACGTCAAGGAACTCGTGAGCGGCGACGGCGATCGGACCGAGCCGAGCCTCGCGGGGCTGCTCGGGATCGACGCCACCGTCACGGCGCTCGACGTCCTCGCGGTCGAGGGCGAGGACGAACCGTTCGCGACGGCCGAGTACGTGATCGGCGCGGACGGAGACGAACCCGACGCGGACGAGCACACGGACGACGGCGAAAGCGAGTCTCGGCGGAACGGTTAAGAGCGCTCGTACCGTGGCGCGTGTGGGGTGTCAACCCATGTGTCATCACAGGAGCACGGACTCCGTGCGGCTGTACGAGGACACCGAAGAACGCGAGGACGAGACGACACCGGAGTGGGCCGACGAACCCGACGAGGAGACGGAGGACGAACCGCTCGCGCCTGGCGTGGCCGACTGAGCCCGCCGAACCGACGCTCCGCATTTTTCGGCCACCGAGCGCCCGATCGGTCCTGCCGGTTCGACGGAACGAAGGGCCGAGATTTATGACCCTTCCTCGTCTCGATCGGCCATGATTCAGTGGCGACGGATCGACCACGTCCAGGTCACGATCCCTCCCGGGGAAGTCGACGCGGCGCGCGAGTTCTACGGCGAGGTTCTCGGGCTGACCCCGATCGAGCAACCCGATTCGTTCGGCGACACCGACACCACGTGGTATCGCGCGGGTGACGTCGAGATCCACCTCGGCGTCGAGGATTCCGACGAACAGTCCAGGCGACATCCCGCCTTCGAGATCGCGGACGTCGCCGCTGCGCGTGACCGGCTCGAAGCTCACGGTATCGAGACGGTCGACGAACCGCCGATTCCGGGTCGCGAGCGCTTCTCGTTTCGTGACCCGTTCGACAATCGGATCGAACTCCTCCAGCGAGCCTGACGGACGAAAGACGCTTCTCGCCGCCGCTCGGGACGGGTGCATGGAGCGTTCGTTCGGCGTCGACGAGGCCGGCCGCGGCCCCGTCCTCGGCTCGCTGTTCGTGGCGTGCGTCCGCGCCGACCCCGCCGCCCTCCCCGCGGGCATCGACGACTCGAAGCGACTCTCGCCAGGCCGCCGCGAGGCGCTCGCTGCCGACCTCCGCGACGACGACCGGATCGCGGTCGCGGTCCGGGAGGTCACGCCGACCGAAATCGACGCACCCGACACCGACCTGAACGCGCTCACGATCGAGGCAGGTGCGGCCGCGATCGATAGCGTGGCGAGCGTCGGGGCCGACGCCGAAGCGACAGCCGACAGGACGGCAGCCGATGCAGCCGGCGTGGTCGACGCCTGTGACACCGATGCGGAGCGGTTCGGGCGGCGCGTCCGTGAGGCCACGACCGCGGACGTCGAGATCACCGCCGAACACGGCGCAGATGAGAAATACGACCTCGTCGGTGCGGCGAGCGTCGTCGCCAAGGTCGCTCGTGACGCTCACATCGGGGCCCTCGCGGACGAACACGGCCCCGTCGGGAGCGGCTACCCGAGCGATCCCACCACCCGCGAGTTTCTCGCGAAGTACGTCCGCGAGCAGGGCGATCTTCCATCCTTCGCGCGTCGGTCGTGGAAGACGAGCCGCGAGGCGCTCGCGGCCGCCGAACAGTCGGCGCTCGCGGAGTTCTGAGCGATCATGAATCGTTAGTGAGCACGAGAACACAAACCGCGATTCCCGGCACAACTGATCGTCCGCACAGCACCGCAACTGTCCACACGCCTCCCCAACCAACTCCCTCGTTCGCTCGCTACGCTCGCCTCACTCGGTCATCCCTCGCGCGAGTCGTGCGTCTTCGACGCACTCCCGCGCGCCGACCGCGGTGACTGCCACGCTACACGCGCTCCTCTCCACTGGCCGTCCGGCGTCCGATAGCGACGCTGCGAACGGAATCCCTTTGCCGTCCCGCACCGGTTGGTCGGTCGAATGGAGTACGGTCTCGTCGCGCTGTGGTTCGTGGCCTACGCCCTCCTCGCCGTCGTGGGAGCGCCGATCGCCTCTCTCCTCTTCGAGCGCTTTCCCGACCGCGGCGCGACGTTCGCGCTCCCGATCTCGCTCGCGGTCCTCACGCTCGTCGCCTACTGGGTCGGTCACGCCAGGTTCGGCTGGGTCGCGGTCGGCGTCGCGGTCGCGGTCCTCCTCGTCGCGTCCGGTCTCGCTCTCCGCGCCGGCGGGTCGATCCACCTTCGTGGCCTCGCCGCTGCGATGGCGGTGTTCGGTGTCGCGTTCGCGTTCCTGCTCGCGATCCGGGCGGTCGATCCGGCGGTGCATCCCGGCGGCGGCGAGAAGTTCCTCGATTTCGGCCTGATCCAGACGGTGCTGCGCGCCGATCGCCTCCCGCCGGAGGACTTCTGGTTCGCGGGCGAGCGCCTCCGGTACTACTACGGCGGGTTCGTGATGACCGCGCTGCTCTCGATGCTCACGGACACGCCCGCACGCTACGCGTACAACCTCGCCCTCGCCGGGTTCTTCGCGTCGCTCGTGACCGCCGCCTACGGCCTCGCGGGCGCGATCGCCGCCTCTCACGGTCGCTCGCACCGCCTCGCGGGTGCGCTCGCGGCCCTCTTCGTCGGGATCGGCGGCAACCTCGCGACGCCCGGAAGGATGCTCCTCGGGGTTCTCCCCGACGATCTCGCCGCCCAGTACGGCCGCGTTTTCTTCGCTGGCGTCCGCGGCGTTCCCTACGAGGAGGCGCTCGCGAACCTCACCACTCCGAAGGAGTTCTCGTACTGGTACGGCCGGTACGTGATCGACGGGACGCTCAACGTCTTCCCACTCTGGTCCTTTCTCAACGGCGACCTGAGCGCGTTCATGATCGCGATGACGTTTCTCCTCGGCTGTGTCGCGCTCTCCTTCGCGTACTACCGAACCCCTGAGACCGCTCTCACCCGCCGGCGCGCGCTCGTCTTCGTCGCGTTCCCGCCCGCGGTGGGTCTGTGCGCACTGATCAGCACGTGGAGCGTGCCGAGCGCGGTCGGCGTGCTCTGGCTCTCGCTCGCCCTCGGTGACGCCCGCCCGGCGACGCTACTGCCCAGCGTGCTCGCCCGGCATCTCCCCACCTCGCCGGACGCTACGGCCGGTCCCGCCCGCCTTGCTCGGTTCCGACACGAACTCTCACGGACGGTCGTCGCGGCCGTGCTCGCGTGCGCCGGCGGCCTCGCGGGCGCGGCGCTCGCCTCGCCGTTCCTCCTCTTTCACCGGCCGGCAGTCCGCGGGGTCAAGTTCCTCCCGCCACGCAGCGGTCTCGGCGAGCTGTTCTTGGTCCACGGGGCCTTCCTCACGCTCTTCGCTCTCTACCTCGTCGCTCGCCGACCACGGTGGCTGCGAGCCCGACTCGCGCGCGCGCCGCCGAGAGCGCTCGCGATCACGGGCATCGCGAGCGTCGCGGTGTTCGCCGTACTCGGCCTGGTCGTGGATCTCGCGGCGGTCGCGCTCGCCGGCCCGTTCGTCGTCGCCGGCTGGGTGCTGTGTCGCACACGCGCCGATTCCTCGCGGGGGCCGGCGGATGCGACGGCGACCGAGCGGACGCGATCTCCCCATCGCTCCTCGTCCGGATCGGAGTCGCGGATTCTCGGTGGGGGCGGCCTCGTGGGCTACGAGACGGTGCTGATCGTCGCGGGTGCGGGCCTCGTGCTCGCGGTGGAGTTCGCGTACGTGAGCGCGGGCTCGATCACCCGCAACGTGCGCTGGAAGACCGTGTTCAAGGTGTACCTCCAGGTCTGGGTGCTCTGGGGCACCGCCGGCGGCGTCGCGCTCGCGTGGCTGCTCGCGGCAGCCAAGGACACGCTCGTCGGCGCGCTCGCCGATCGATCCGCGCCGCAACCACGCACCGCGCTCGCCGCTGGCCTCTCTATCCTCGCGATCGCGGCGCTCGTGGTCCCGGCCACCGGCACGTTCGCCGGGCTCGCGCTCGCGACGCACTTCGACGACCCGCCCGCGGAGTCCGCCGGCCTCGATCCCTCGCTCGACGCGACCCGGTTCGTCGACGTCTCCCGGCCGGCCCAGGCCGAATCGATCGCGTGGCTCGACAATCGCTCGGGCCAGCCGAACATCGTGACCGAGCCGGGCACCCGGATGTACACGTGGACGAGCGCGCCCGCGACCCTCACCGGCGTGCCGACCGTGATCGGGTGGCGACACGAGCGCGGCTACCGCGGCGCGGCGGCGTTCGAGGAGCGCGTCGCGGCCGTGAACACGATCTACACCGAACCGTGGTCCGAAGGCGCTCCCGTGATCGACGAGCACGACGTCCGGTACATCTACGTCGGCCCACCCGAGCGCGAGCGTTACGGCGACGTCCAGAACTACGCACGCCAGGCGAACGTCTCGGTCGCGTTCGAGAACAGCGCGGTGACGATCTACGCGGTCGATCCCGCTTTCGTCTGCGAACCTGAGGACACGAACTGCGATACCGGGTGAATCGCGACGGCGGTATCGAGTTGCGAAACTGCTTGCCGAGCAACCGCTGCGGATGGGACTGAAAGGGGCTGCCGGGGGCTTTCCGAAGCGGTTGCGATCGTCAGTGCTGTCGTCGTCGAGACCGCACTACTGCCGACACAAACGAGAACCGCAGGCCACGACCTCCCCAACCGATTCCTTCGCTCGCCACGCTCGCTCAGTCATCCACCGTCAGAGCTTCGCTCTGACGAGCCTGCGCTCGCTCCGCTCACGGCTCACTACGTTCGCCGTTCGCATCGAGGCGCTCCCGTTAGTCGCGCCTCGCACCGCTCGCGCAGACCTCGCGCGAGTCGCACGCCTCCGGCGTACTCCCGTGCGCCGACAGCAACAGCCAGACTCCCGCGATCGACCCCGCGCGCCGAAACGTTTCACTTCAGCCGTCGGTCACGAGGTTCCGGAGCACGTTGCCGTACGCCGGCCGCGTGATGAGGACCCCGATGAGCACGCCGACGATGGTGACGAGCGCGAACCCCTGGAGGTCACCGAGCGAGAGCACCGCGAGTGGGCTCATCGCGACGATGGTGGTGGCGGCGGCCGCACCGATGACCCACAGCGCCCGGCGGAACCGGCTCTTGAACACGCGGCCGGTCTTGACGTCGCTCTGGAGGATCTCGTCAGCGATGATCACGAGATCGTCCACCCCGGTGCCGATGACCGCGATGAACCCCGCGATGTGCGAGAGATCGAGCGCGAGCCCGATCGCGGACGCGAACCCGAGGAGGATGAACACCTCCGAGAGCGCGGTCACCACCATCGGCGCGGCCACCCGCGGATCGCGATACCGGATGAACACCGTGACCGCGACCGCGAGCACCGCGACCAGGCCCGTGACGAGCGAGAAGACTTTGAACCGCTCGGCGAGGCTCGGCAAGATGAACTGACTCGTCCCGGCGTCGAGGTTCAGCCGGGCGGGCAGCGCACCCGCCTGGAGGTCGACCCGGAGGTCCTGAGCCTCCGAGACGTTCGGCGCGGAGGTCTGGTACTCCGGCCGGTTCTCGAAGTCGCCGCTGGCGAACGACCGAGCGAGGTTGGGCACGACCTCGGCGGAATAGACCACCCGTCCGTCGACCACGGTGAGCAGGCAGTGACCTGTTCGGCTCTGCTGGAACTGACACGTGCTGTTTGCTGGGTCAGCGAAGCCGTACTGGCGCATGTCGGCCGCGAATGGCCCGGCGGCCTCGTCGGTCAGCGTCACCGGCACCACCGGCTGGCCGGCCTCGCCGCGCGTGACGGGGCTGATGGTCCCGAACCCCTCCTGGCTCTGGAGCACCGTGACGCTACAATACCCGTCCGGCACCGTCTCGTTCGACGTGGCGTTGTCCCAGCTATCAGGATTGCAGTACTCCGGCGTCCTGTTGCCCTCGACCGGGAAGTACGCCACCGTCGCCACCCGGCCCTGGTCGGCGACGAGATCCCGCACCTCCGAACGATTTTGATTCGGGACCTCGATCTGAATGTACTGCTCGCCCGCCGACTGCACTGTCTGGACTGTCCCGCCGGCGAGTCCCGCCTCGTTGACCTTGTTTTCGAGCGTGTTCACCGCCGTCTCGTAGGTCGTCTCGGTCACGCCCTCGCTGATGTCGCCGGCCGAGACGTCGAGCCCGGCCGACTGGAGCGCCCGCGCGAACTCCGCCTGGGAGACGTTGCCGGTGCCGTTCGCGGACTCCGGGCCCGTGACCCGCTCGGGGAAGACCTCGACGGTGGCGGAGCCGTTGCCGGTCCGGACCTGGACGTCGGCCGCCGAAACGTTGAGCGCGGTCGCGACCGCCTGGCTGGTGTTGGCCTGCTCGCCTGGCGCGACATCGACGCCCTCGGCGGTTAGCCCGACGAGCGGCGCGCGAATCTGTGTCCCGCCCGAGAGATCGAGCCCGAACTGGAGGTTGGTCGGGCCGTCGGCGGTCGGGGCCGTAGCGGTCGCGTTCGCCGCGCCGCCGCCGAGCGGGGGCGCGAACAGCGCGACCCCACCGGCGACCACGAACACGACGAGCAGGACGAGCCGCCAGTTCTCTCTGATCATCGGGCGATCCCCTCGTACTTGTACCACCGCAGCAGACTCACGTTCATCAGGTAGGTGTTCATCAGGTCGGCCGTGAGCCCGAACACGAGGACGATCCCGATGTCGGGCAGGAGCGGAATCCCCAGATACGTCGCCACGATCGCCATCACCGCCATCGCCGAGATCGACGTCAGCGTCATCGTCACTCCGGTGCGCATCGCGCGATACGTGCTCTCGTAGAAATCACCCCGTCGCCGGAGGATGTGATTGTTGAGAAGGATGTCGGAGTCGACGCTGTACCCGATCAGCATGAGGAGTGCGGCCACCGTCCCGAGTGAGAGCTTGATCCCGACGAGGTTCATCAGCGCGAGCGGGATCACGATGTCCGAAAACGCCGACAGCACCACCGCGACCGAGGGCACGAACGTCCGGAACATCCCGAACACGAGGAGCGCCATCCCGACGAACGCCACGCCGAGACCGATCAGTCCGAGCCGCTGGGTCTCGGCGCTGAAGCTCGCCGACGTCCCCTGCACCGATTCGACCGTGTAGCCCGCCTGCTCGGCACTCTGTCGGATCGCGTCGGTGTCGGTCGACTGGAAGGTGACGACGTAGCTCTCCTCGCCGCGGACCTGACGCGTCGATTCGTCCTCGATGGCGAAGGCGTCCTCGATGGCGACGTCGGAGCCGGCGGTCGAGATCTGGATCTCGGTGCCGCCGGTGAAGGCGATGCCCGGCGTCACCGGTGCGCCGGTCACGACGTACCACCCGACGAGCACCACCAACGCGAGCGCGAGCACCGCCAGCGGGATCGCCGCGAGCTGACGGTTCGAATAGTCGGGATACTCCACGTCCGGCACGTCGAACGCAACCATGTCCTGCGGTGCGGAACGCCTCCGAATAAGCCTTGGTATATCGCCACCGACCGCCCCGCTGTGGCACGTCCAGTCGAGTCACGACTACCGCCGCCGTCCCACGAGCGCGACGACGGCGAGGGCCACGACGACCCTACCAACGATCCCGAATCCGGGACCGTTCGACGATGTCGTCTCGGCCCGTGTTTCGGTCAGACAGGACGACGCTTGGGTGTAGAAATTGATCGTCTGGCCTCCGGTGGCCTCGAACGCGAAGAAATCCACGACGCTCCCTCGGTTCACGTGATCGACTCCGGGTTCCGATCCCCCTCGAATACGATTTCTGTCGTCGTGACACTCCTCGATCCCGCTAGGGCATGTAGCGAACGCTCACCACGCCGTCCTCGGTGTCGGCGCGGACTTCGACGCGCTCGACGCCGAGGTCGGCCGCACGCACCAGGGTCGCCTCGTCGTCGAGTACGTCCGCGATCGCGTCCTCGACCTCCTTCGGTGGTACGGTGAGCACGTGGATTTCACCGATGCCGGCCCGTTCCCGCCGGGTGAGATCACCCTCGTTTTGGCCGGCCGCGATCTCGCGTTCCTGTGTCGTGGGTGGCTCCGAACTCCGCTCCGTGGTCAGCGATCGACGGTCCCGGATCTCGCGGAGTTCCCACGCCACGTCGAGTGGCGGTTCGGGCGCGATGGTCGCCTCGATCGCGTCGTCTGGCGACAGTGCGCCCCCTCCTTCCGATCCGTCGCCGGCGAGGTCCGAGTCCGCGTCGAGTGTGGGGTTCGTGGCGAGCGTGTGGACCTGACCGTCCGCGGTGTCTTTCAGCACCGCGGAATCGTCGTCGGCGTGCGTGACGAGAAAGGTTCCCTGCTTTGCCATACCGTCGTCTCGGCCGCCGACGGATTGAGGCTTTCCGGTCGCGTCGCGGGTTCGCGCGGCGGCCGTCGTCACTTCGTCAGCCGGTGGGCGAGGGCGATCAGCCCCGCGGCGAGCACCGGCGGAACGAGGCCGGCGAGCTGTGGGAGCCCGTAGAAGAACTCGACGATCGGGACGAGGATGTCGATGGTCGTCCGGACGATCGGAAGCTGGACACTCCCGATCGTGTTCCCGCCGAGCACGATCGCGACCGGCTGTGGCGGGGTCTGCTGTGCGGGCGGTACCGAGATCAGGAGTCCGAGATACAGCGAACCGAGAAAGGCGAAGCCGGCGAGCCCGAGCGCCCCGTCGTAGCGTTTCGTCGACCCCTCGCGGCGGTGTCGCCGCGCGACGAGGAGGAGGGGCGCGAGTATCGGCCCGACGACGAACAGCCCGACCACCACGTAGAACGCTCGCGAGAGCGTCAGCGACCCCCCGCCAGTACCGGTCGCGGTCGCGCCGAACACCACGACGAGCGCGAGCGTCATCAGCACCGTCACGGCGACGGCCGCGAGCGTGCCGATCACGACGTACCCTCTGAAGAGCCGGGAGCGACTCGCGCGGAACGCGTACGGGATCGCGGTCAGGAGCCCCGAGTACGTCGTTTCCTCCGACCCTCCGGCCTCGCCGATCCCACCACTTCCGTCGGCGTCCTCCACCGTCCCGGAGCGGTCGGCCATACCCAAACTGGGACGGCCGGGCGATTAAGCGCCGCGGTCGACAACGACTTTACCCCGGCGCGAACCACTCTTCGCATGCAAATCGACATCGGCAACGCGCTCGCCGCCGAGGCCAGGCCGGGGATCTCACGCGACGCACTCGACCGGCTCGACGACCGCGTCGCGACCTGCCACGACCGGATCGCGAGCGGCCGCGAGGCGGGCGAATTCGGCTACGCCGCGCTGAACCTTCCCGAAACCACCGATCCCGACGCGATCACCGAGGCAGTTTCGCCCCTCCAGGGGGCCGAACACGTCCTCGTGGTCGGCATCGGCGGCAGCGCGCTCGGTGCGGCCACGATCGCCGGCGCGCTCGGCGACTCCAGGGTTCACACCCTCGACAACGTCGACCCCGCCCACGTCTCGCGCGTCCTCGAATCGCTCCCGCTCGAAGATACCGTCGTGAACGTGGTTTCGTGCTCGGGGACCACCGCCGAGACGCTCGCGAACTTCCTCGTGGTCCGCGAGGCGTACGAGGAGTCGGGCGTCGACTGGACCGATCGGACGGTGGTGACGACCGGCGAATCGGGCCCGCTCCGGGAGTTGGCCGACGCTCACGACCTGCCCGCACTCCGCGTTCCCGACGGCGTGCCGGGTCGCTTCTCCGCGCTCTCGACTGTGGGTCTCGTCCCGGCGGCGATCCGCGGTCACGACATCGAGGCCGTGATCGACGGTGGCCGGCGCGCAGCCGATCTCTCGGGGTCGCTGTTCGAGACACCTGCCTACGCCTACGGTGCGATCGCGTACGCGCTCGACATGCGGGGTGCGGCGGTCAACGCGATGATGCCGTACGCCGAGTCCTTGGAGCCGTTCGCGGAGTGGTTCGCCCAGCTCTGGGCCGAGAGTTTGGGGAAGGACGGCCTCGGCCAGCTTCCCACCCGGGCGCTCGGCGCGACCGACCAGCACTCCCAGCTCCAGCGCTATCGTGCGGGCCCCGCGAACACGCTCGTGACGCTGGTCCGCCCGCGAGAACGACCCGACCGCGAGATACCGGCGACCGACCGCGAAGAACTCGCCTACCTCGGTGGCACGGACCTCGGCGACCTGCTCGACGCGGAGTTCGACGCCACCGAGGCGAGCCTCGCGGCCGCCGACCGGCCCTCGGTGCGGATCGAACTCGACCGGCTCGACGAGCGGGGGATCGGCGAGTTGCTCTACACGATGGAGACCGCGTGCGTGCTCGCGGGCGAACTGTACGGGATCGAGACGTTCACCCAGCCCGCGGTCGAGTGGGGCAAGCGCGCGGCACGCGGGCTGCTCGGCGGCGGCGAGTTCGCGGAGGCCGACGCGGTGGCCGAGAAGACCGAACTCGTGATCGAGTGATCGACCGCTGACCCATCGGGACCGGAGGACGTATTCGGCCGGCGTCCCAACTCCACCCAACGCATGGCGTCGGATCACCGCGAATCTGCGGGCGTCGACGGACAAAGCGCGCTCCTCGATCTCCTGTCGGCGATCGCAGTCATCGCGCTCGCCGTTCTCCTCGGCAGCGTCGCCGCGTCGCTTGCGGCCACCGTGCTCGTCGAGATGGGGATCGCCGGGTTCGATACTACGCTCAACTACGTCGCCCGCTCGATCGCCCAGTTCGTCGGGTTCGGGATCGCGGTCGCTGCCTACCTCTCGCTCGCCGACGCGTGGTCGGTGTTGCGCGCTCGATCGCTCGATCTCCGGAGCGCCGCCTGGATCGCCGGCGGCGTCGTCACCCTTCTGGTCGTTTCGACCGGTGTCAGAGCCATCCTCTCGCAGTTCGGGATCGTACCCGCCACGAACCAGGTCATCGCGATGGGCCGCGAGAACCCGGCCCTCTTCCTCTACATGATCCCGGTCACGCTGCTGTTCGTCGCGCCCTTCGAGGAACTCGTCTTCCGGGGAGCCGCCCAGGGGTTGCTCCGGCGGGCATTTGGGCCGGCGCTCGCGATCGCGATCGCGAGCGCGCTGTTCGGGGCGGTCCATCTGATCGCGCTCATCGGTGGCGGCACCGGCCAGCTGGCGTACGTCGTCGTCGCGGCGCTGCTCGGCGTGATCCTCGGTGGGATCTACGAACGCACGAAAAACCTCGTCGTGCCGATCGTCGTCCACGGGCTCTACAACACTACCCTGTTCGCGATTCAGTGGGTTGATGCGACCGGGAGCGCGACTGCGCTGCTGTAGCCCGGATACCGGTTCGTCGTGGCTACGAGGGGTTCTTCCGTGCGAGATCGCTGCCGCAGATCGGGCAGCGCTCCTTGTTCTCGTCGAACTCGCGGCCACAGCCCGCACACTGGAAGTCCCAGTCGCGCTCCTCGGTGATCCCCTCGCGCGCGATGAGTTCGATTCGCACGTCGAGGCGCTCGGCGACGTTCTGCATCGCGTAGTCGTCGGTGACGAGTCGGGCGTCGAGCTCGAACGCCGCCGCGAGGAGCCGGACGTCGGTGGTCGAGAGCTCCGCCGCGTCGCCGCTCTCGCGGGCGGTGCGTTCGACCCGTTCGACCACCGCCTCCTCGGGGACGTGGATGTACATTCCGCCGCCTTCGAGCGCGTCGAAGCGGTAGGCGCTCTCGCCGTCGAGCTCGGCCTCGACCGCGGGGATCGTCGCGATGTCTCCGTCGGCGTCGTACTCGTGGATGAACGCCGAGGCGTCTAAGAGTTCCATCACCGACCGACGACGATGTGGTCTTTGACCGCCTGGACGCTGCCGATCGGGACCGTGTATCGCCCCTCGTCGTCGCGGTCGAGATCGATCTGTGCGTCGGTGTCGTTTCTGGGGGTGATCACGAGATCGTGCAGCCGCCCGGTCTCGGTGTCGACCGTCATCGTCGAGAGCGTGCCGAGCTCGGTTCCGTCCGAGCCCATCACGGCCTTGTCGAGCAGGTTCCGCGCGAGTACGTCCGGCATACCCGGCCTACCGGGGGCCGTCACTATAAACACCACGGAGGCTCCGGGTGGCGACGGTGCGGTCGCTGCGGTCTCACGACCCGCGTGACGACGAACTTAACTGCGGCCGTCGGCTGTATCACACAACGAGTTTCTCTCGGGTGAGATTGGATGTCTGAGACACACACGGACGCCGACGCGGCCGACGCCACTGGTGAGACGCTTCGAACACCGATCGTGGCCGTGCTCGGCCACGTCGATCACGGCAAGACCAGCCTGCTCGATCGGATCCGGGGATCGACGGTGATCGACGGCGAGGCGGGCGCGATCACCCAGCATATCGGCGCGACTGCCGTCCCCCTCGAAACGGTCTCCGAGATCGCGGGCTCGCTGGTCGACCCGACCGATTTCGACCTTCCCGGCCTGCTCTTTATCGACACGCCGGGCCACCACTCCTTCTCGACGCTGCGCTCCCGCGGGGGCGCGCTCGCCGACATCGCGATCCTCGTGATCGACGTCAACGACGGGTTCCAGCCCCAGACCATCGAGGCGATCGACATCCTCCAGCGGACCGAGACGCCGTTCGTCGTGGCGGCGAACAAAGTCGACACGACGCCGGGCTGGAATCCACAGGAGAACACCCCGATCCAGCAGAGCTACGACGCCCAGTCCGACCGCGCGCGCTCGACGCTCGACGAAAACCTCTACGACCTCATCGGCGATCTCTCGGATCACGACTTCTCGGCGGACATGTACTGGCGGGTCCAGAACTTCGCCAACAACGTCGGCGTCGTCCCGGTCAGCGCCGAGACTGGTGAGGGCGTTCCCGACCTCTTGACTGTCCTCATGGGCCTCTCCCAGCGCTACCTCAAGGACGCGATGGCGATCGATGTCGACGGTCCCGGTGCGGGAACGGTCCTCGAAGTCAAGGAGCAGAAGGGGTTCGGGACGGCGATCGACGTGGTGCTCTACGACGGGACCGTAAAGGCGGACGACACGATCGTGGTCGGCGGGACGGGCGATCCGATCGTAACCGACGTGCGCGCGCTGCTCCAGCCGCGGCCGCTCGCCGAGATCCGTACCGAAAAGCGGTTCGAGGAGGTCGAGTCGGTGACCGCGGCAGCGGGGCTGAAGATCGCCGCGCCCGACCTCGACAGTGCGATGGCGGGCGCACCAGTCCGGGTGCTCAGAAACCAGCAGCGCGAGGCGGTCACCGAGGAGGTCGAGGCCGAGCTCGCCGCGCTCGGCGTCACCACCGAGGAGCAGGGTGTCGTGGTCAAGGCCGACACATTGGGGAGTCTGGAAGCGGTCGCAGACGCGCTCGACGAGGCCGAGATCCCGATCGTGCGCGCCGAGGTCGGCGACGTCGCGCCGCGCGACGTCACGGTGGCGAGCACCGCCGACGAGGAGCGCCACGAGACCGTGATGGCGTTCGGGGTCGACGTGCTCGACGACGCCGCCGAGCGAGCCGAAAACGAGGGCGTCAGGCTCTTCGAGAGCGACGTGATCTACCGCCTCGTCGAGGAGTACGAGGAGTTCATCGCAGAGCGCGAGCGCGCCCAGCAGGACGCGATCCTCGACAACATCGCCCGACCCGCGAGATTCCGGCTCCTCCCGGATCACACCTTCCGCCAGAACGATCCCGCCGTGGTCGGCGTCGAAGTCATGACGGGCACGCTGAAGCAGAACTCGCGGGTGGTGAACTTCGAGGGCAACCAGCCCGAGCGCCTCGGTCAGGTCAAGGGGATTCAGGAGCAGGGTGAGGACGTCGACCAGGCCCGCGCGGGCGAGCGCGTCAGCGTCGCCATCGACGGTCCCACGGTCGGTCGCCAGATCGAAGAGGGCGACGAGCTGTGGTCGGAGATTCCCGAAAAACACGCGAAAGTGCTGGAACAGGAACTCACCGACGACATTCCGGCCGACGAACTCGAAGCGCTCCACGTCTATCTCGACAAACACCGCCAACGCGACCCCTTCTGGGGGAAGTAGCTCGGGTTGCACACGCAGTAATAATATTTAATTAGCCGGCGCGAGTCAGCACCGAGTGAACGATGACTCGCTCCAGCCAGCACGGCGACACGGATGGGTCGGTCGTCGAATTCGTCCACGAGCGCCGACCGACGGTCGCGCCAGCGGATCTCGTGCTCCTCGTCCTCCCCGCGCTGCTCGTCGCGGGCTGGGCCGCTGGCGTCGTGTCGAGCGCGTCGCTGTCGGCGGCGCTCGCGGTCGCGATGGTACCCGCACTCGCCACGCTCGGCTACGCGCTGTTCTACGATCCGCCAAGTGGAGCGTACGCGAACTGAGCTTTCGTTGCTGTCGGTCGGCAGTAGTGGAGGCGGTTCATACTCATCCTGTGCCACAGCGCCCTCGATTGCCGAATCGTACCCGCTGTCTTCTCACGATAGTCCGGGAATCGTTGATAACACTCGATAGAGAGCGAAACTCACCGCGCCTGCACCGAGCATCGACCCGACCCAACTCACGACCGTATAGCCGGTTTTTCGTGGCGAAAAGTCGCCACTCCCGGGCCGTGCAGCGAGTCCGGCCCCGATGATGCTCGAAATCATGACCTTGTTGAACGAGATGGGGATACCGAACACGATGGCGAGTTGTGCCATCAGAAACGCCGGAACGAGCGCCGCGATCGAGCGGCGCGGGCCGAGCGTGGCGTACTCAGTGGAGACGGCCTGAACCAACCGTGGTGCGCCCGTCCACGCGCCGACGAGAATCCCGGCACCGCCAAGCAACAGCAGGTACACCGTCGGGAACCCGAGGTTTCCGGAGAACACCGTTTCGAGCGGGCCGGTAGCGAGACCGACCTGCGTCCCGCCGCTCGTGAACGTCACGAGGAGGCCGAGGACAATCAGAAATCGTTGCATTCCGGATTCGAGCGATCGCCGGAGCGACCGTCGGACCAGCACGAACGCGACCACTCCAAACAAGAGGCTCACGCCACCCATCGTGAGGGTGTACGATCCAAGCGAGACCGGCGTGGTGAGTCCCGCGGTGGCCGCGAGATACCGCGCCAGCGTCCCCTGCTCGCCGGCACCGCCCGTCGGAATCACCGAGAGTCGGATGTTCGCTATGGCAAAGCCGACGAAGCCGGCGACGAAGGGGATGCTGGCCGACTCGGGCACGCGCTCGTATCTCAGGACGGTAGCGATGACGAATCCGAGCACCCCCTCCACGACGACGATAGCGGCCCAGAACCCGAGGATTTTCGCGTATTCGGCGGTAGCGAGACTGCCGCCGAGAGCGAGACCGACGCCCACCACGGAACCAGTGACCGTGAACGCCGATGGGATCGGGTAGCCCCTGAACACGCCAAGCGAGATGAACGTCGCCGCAGTGAGCAGGGCAGCGGCGGCGAGCGGCGTGATCCGTGTCCCGTGAATGAGGTTTCGCCCGACCGTCTCCGAGATGCTCCCGCCTTGCACCACCGCCCCGAGACTGGCGAACAGACCCACGAGCAGCGCCGCCCGCATGACTGGCAGCGAATCGGCCCCAACAGCGGGTGCGAGCGGTGGCGAGTTGCTGTTCGCCCCGATGGTCCACGACATGAACAGCGCCGCAACGAGCGCAATCCCGACGAGCAGCAGTTGGTTGGCCATCCCGCGTCCGATTAGGGACGACCGCGATCGTGTTCGGATTTTGCGGAGATTCAGTGGCTTCGACCGGAGCGCTGACTGTCATCTATTCGGCGGTTTGTGTCGAGACGGTTCAATCCTCATATTTGCTCGCGAGGATTGCTACCGATGCCGTTCTTTGTGAAGTGTATCGACGGAATCGCGGATGGTACGTGGAGATCATCGTCGCCGAACCCGAGACACGACCCGAACTCTTCTTCTCGGCTCGCTTCTTTCACCCCCAATGGATTTCGAGATCAGCAGCGACGACTTCGATGAGATCGAGGAGCGATTGATGGAAGTACAGCGGCGCATTGCGGAGTTTCGAGCGGGAACGAAGGTCAGTCTCGCCGAGTTCTTCGCACCGACGCTCATGCGGGAACATACCCAGTTCGAATCGTTCGCGCAATTCCGCGATGACTGCCCTCGAAACCCGAACACAGGCGAGGAACTAGCAGCAATTCCCGACGAGGTGCTCGACCCGTTCGCAACGGAGACGACGGAGTTCGAGTCGTGGCAGGCGATGCAGAACCGGGCCGCACAGGAAGAGATCATCAGTCAACTCACCTTCTGATCCGTCTCCAGTTCATCCTGCTCGATAGCAGAATTACTCTGGTACATCCGGTGCGATGTCGCTGAAAACGCTGATACGGACCGTGAATCATCCGGTAGGGCTCGTCGATCCGTGGGCCGTGGCCTCGCAGTCAGCGGCGGCCCCGCTGATCGGTCCGCTCTCGGGAAAGATAGAGCGGCGCTATCCTCAGTGTGAGCGGCCCCACTGTGCAGAGATTGCGGCCGAACGTTCTCGAAAGAAGGCCACACGAGCGTGGTGTCGACCCAAATTACTTCCTTGGTTCCTGTAGATGAGACCAGGTATGCGTTTAATTTATATAACTAGAGTATTGGATTGTGTCATGTGACCGAATCAAAGACGACAAATCCGAATGGAGATACACGAAACCGTCGACAGGCCGGTTTGGACGCCGGTACCCTCCACAAATCGGGTATCGTGTTCGTATTCACAGTCCTCTTGGCTCTGTTCGCCGTCGTTCGTCTCCCCGCTTCGGTCGTGGTTCTCTGGGACGCAAGCGGGAATTCGGTAGTCACGCTGTCTACACCGACGGCTGTCGCTTCGGTGCTGGTTGTTCAGGTGATCCTCCTTGGCGTATTCGCCATCGCGCCGCGGGTCAACAGAATCGAGAAAACGGTAGCGTCGGTTCGCGATGCGTATCAGTGGACTGCCTTCGCACTGGTGAGTCTCGTGTTGCTCGTCTTCGCGACGATCGTCGCGTGGAATAGCGGTCTGCAGTTCGGCGGTGGACAGCCTCTCTCGACGCGGATCGGGGCGCTGGTTGTCGCTATCCTGCTGTACAGTGGTTCGAAAGCGTTGCCGGTCCTCGAACAGAACCGGTTGGTCGGAATCCGCTCGCCGTGGACGATGAGCGACGAGACGGTCTGGAACCGGACCCACGATCACGCAGTTCCGTTCTTCAAAATCATTGCCGTCATCGCGGCCCTCGCCGCCGCCGCTCCGTCGGTGATAGTCGCTCTCGTACTCATCGTCGTCCCGTTCCTCTCGGTGCTCGGGTATCTGTACTACTACTCGTATCGTCTCTACGATGGGTGAGACGCGGTTCCCGGACGCCGCTCACGCATCGGTGCCGGACACCGTGTCCGTGAGGCGGCCAGCCGTGATTCGAGACCGTCTCTTGTTTCGTGGACATCCGGGACGATCCGACCAGCCGTCGAAAGCGGTCGGTGTCGTCGTCGCTGGGCCAGCGTGGTCGGAGCACCTACTGATCGTCGGATCGGCGTACCCTCCATGCGAGCAAGCCGTCCCCCGACTCACGGCGACGCTGGCAAGTGACCGCGTACGGAACCAGTCCGGCCCCGTCGGTACCCGGCGTCTCTCCAGCCGAACATGGCGAAAACCGGACGTCACAGGGGCCGATACGACGACCGGCACTGCCGACCACGCGGTGACGTGCTCACGTCGCCGGGAGGATGTCCTCGGTATCAAACCGGGTCGTTACCCAGTAGCCACAGATCGCGATCAGACACAGAATCGAGACGATCGAGGCCAGTGAGAACAGGAGCAGATTCAGATTGGGGAACAGATTAACGAGAATAGTCAACGCTAGACCGGGGATGATTCCGACGGCGCTAAACAGATCTTGAACGCCATCGGACAGGTCGCCACCAATTCCCATCGACCCGAGGATGACGACGAGATTCGCCCAGATAGCAGTCGGGAGCGGGAGGAGAAACGCGGGAAGAAGTGTCGCGTTCAGCTGGGAACCGAGCTGTGCGCCCATCGAGAGGAGCACAGCGATCGGAATCCCGAGTGCGACCAGGGCGAACGAGAACACCTGTAGCAAGGTGACGAGGGTCGTCGACACCAGCAGCGAGTTGAACACCTGTCGCTCGTGGTACGGGGAACTGAGCAAGAGCTCGAACTGGCCACTGGAGATCAGATTTCCCGCCATGCGCTGCCCGGTGTTCACTCCCAGCACACTCGAGAACGTCGCGAGGAGGTACGGTCCCTGGATCAGAAACAGCGCCAGCGCGAAGGCGTACTCGCTGTTTTGCGTTTCGAAGTAGAGTCCCACGAGTCGCTGGACGCTCCGTCTCGTCGTCGGCGTCACCGATCCCGGAGAACCGATACTCACCACGGTGATCCCCCCAAACACCACGGCCAAAAACAGCGGCATGGCGAACAGTTTGAGCCGCCGGGAGTGCAGTTGCTGCCACACCAGCGCCTCCGAGAGGTCGATCGTTTCGGTTTCGTTACTCATAGTTCGCCTCGATGTTCTTGTACAGTGATTTGACGGAGTTCTCCATCATCTTCACCTCTCGAACGTTGATGCCGTCTCGTGCGAGCCTCGTGACGAGATCGCTCATCTCGGTCTCCGGTCGCTTGGTCACGACCACGTACGAATCTTCGACCGCCGGTTCGTAGCCCTCGCTCTCGAGGGCCTGGCGAGCTGCATCGGTATCGACAGCCTCGAAACCGATGGTCGGTCGTTCGAAGGCGCGGTCACGGACCTCCTCGATGCTTCCGTCGAACACCAGTTGGCCGTCCCGCATTATGAGCAGACGTTCCGCCAGGTCGTCTGCCTCGTTCAGGTCGTGGGTCGAATAGATGACCGTCTGTGTCTTGCCCAGCTGATCGAGATAGGAACGGATATCCTGTGCGATCATCGGATCGAGTCCGGTCGTCGCCTCGTCGAGAAACAACACTGACGGGTCCGGAAGGAGCGCCTGTCCTATCGATGCACGCTGGGACTGCCCACGGCTCAACTCGCCAGCGTTACGATCCAAAAGTTCGCGGAAATCGAATCGGTCCGCCAGCTGCTCGATCCGGTCGGAGACAGTTTCCGTCGGGAGGTTCTGTACCTTCCCCCAGAACCTGAGATTCTGCCGCACCGTCAACCCGGTGTTGAGAACCGGACGATGTGGGAGGTAACTCACGTCCCGTTTCACGCTCGCTTCTTCGTACGGGCTCCGCCCGTCGACCAAAACCGTGCCCTCGTCGGGCTCCAGAATCCCGCACCCACAGCGAAACAGCGTGGTCTTCCCGCAGCCGTTCGGGCCGAGGAGGACATTGAAGCCCCGATCCAACTCGAGAGTCACGTCGTCGAGGACGCGCAACGACTTGTATCCTGCCGTCACCGAAGAGTAAGCGATACCGGTCATCCGTATTTACTCCAGTCACGACGATCGTTCGCCGGAGCGATCGGATATCCGAACGTAGGCGGTGTTCCATCGACGCCTCCGGCTGGTCCGTTTCGTCTTCCGTGGGTCCGTGTTGTTGTACTCATTGTTTATCCGTCTCGAATTCGAAGCGTACCGATCGCACCGTCATCGGTGACGGTAACGAAGAATTCCTTCGAACCGCTGGCGTCCGCGAGAGCCAGTTGAATCACGTCCCGCTTTTTACACATGGCTTCGATACCTTCGAACGAGTCGATATGTGTGGTCCATCCCGACTCGATGTCGGCCACCGTTACCTGCTCTTTGAGTTCCGCAGTGAGCATCTCGTACACCGTCTGGAACTCCCCCTGGTCGAGCAAGTCGACGACGTCCGTGACGATGTCGTGTTCTCGCTCCGTGAGTTCCTGCTTTCGGTTGCGGAGTCTGCCGGTGATAGACGACACTTTGGATTTGCCCAGTAGCCCTACGTCACCGAGGGAGTCCAGCAAGCCCACGTCCTTGTCTTTAAAAATATACAGCCCCTTCGGATCCGCGTTGTCTGTGTAGAATATCTGAATTTTGAACGGCTCGTCGCCGAAATTTCCGTACGCCTCGACGGCCCGCTCTGACGAGTCCATATCGGTTTCGTCCGATAAGTCCGGGTCGACGACGATTTCGTCCACGCCTGCGAAGTGGCCGTGTACGTCTTCGGTCTTTTGCCATGCCGATGTAATCTGAGTCGCCGCCGCCTGGCCGAAACTTGTGATACTGTCGCGCGTTCCGGTGTCCAGAGACCCGATAATGTCCCTGGATTTCTTCTCCAGCAGTTCACCTGGTAACTCGTTCTCATTGTTTTCTGTCATTAATATACCTCTTATTAAATACAGATTTAAATTTTATTGTTATAAATATGGCCAAGAGCAAGACGAGCGGCCCACAGACGATTTTCGCCGCCCGTTTCGTAGATACATCCCAGGCGGCCGACCCCATCTTGATCCAGTTTACACCCGTCCAGACCACCGCTATGGGATAGAGGATATTCGTGAATCGCACGACGGTAAAGGACTGGATTATCGAGGAGCGCGCCTGAACGAGTTCTACGGACTCAGGGGCCGAGATCTGCGTGATAGCGAACAGCGTCGCGGCCGTCCCGAGGAGTGAACTGAGGACGTACGGTATCATCCCGACACCCGTCAACCAGACGGTCGCTCTCAAATCGACATCGATGAAGCTCAACGTCGCGATCACGTAGAACGCGACAGCCGTCCCGATCCAGACTGCAAGCGGTAACAGGACGGCAGTCACAGCCGAGATGAGATAGATATTCGTCGTCGAGCCGGGAAGGACGGGCGCTACCCACCTGACACTCGCTATCGCACTGACGAGGTTCGATACAGCAGCCAGTAGGACGATCGCCGCTGGCGTCCGAAGTTGATCCAGTTCCTGCCGGTCGACGATCTCTCGCAGATCGAACAGAAGATCGAGAACCAGGGGGACTGGGTTTTTATACTGTTTATTTGTCATTGTTGCGGTGTTCTTGCGGTTGTGGCCGAACATTGGGTGGTAGTCGACTCCGTGGTCAGGTTCTGACTTTGTCGTCGGTCCCAGTCACATCGATGTCATCGAGCTTTCGCATGATTTCGTCTTTGTTCTCGGCGAGCCGGGCGACGTTCTTTTCGGTACGATCGCTGAGGAACACGTCGCTTTTGATGAGTTCCGTCCGATTTTCGCGGACGTATTCGAGAAACTCGTCTCGGTAGTCACCCAGCAGATCGTGACAGGCGTGGCAGATGCCGGTGTACTCGACTGCCGGGTCGACGCCCATGCGATCGAGGAGCCGTTTCGGTCCGACCTCGTGTATGAGCCAGTAGACGAGATTGTCCTGCGAGTTCTGGATGATATTGACCAGCGAGTCCTCTTTCAGGTTCCCCATCGTGAGGTCGGGGCGATAGAACTGGGCGTGACCACAGCAGACTTTGACCGACCCGTCCGGGTGAATCGAAAAGGTGCTAACGACGTCGCGACACCCGACGTCGACGTCTTTGACTGCGGAGTACCTGCTGGGGTCCAGCTGGATGCCCGAACCCATCGGCGCGGCCGCGTCTTGGAGGGTGTGTAGCTTTCCGATTTCACCGACCGGGCGACCGACCCGTTCTTCGATGGCTGCTTCCATCCGCTCTAGGTCGTACTCGGGCTCCTCGCTACCGATGATACAGGCCAGCGCAACAGCGCTGAGTTCATCGTACTCCAGGGACGCCTCGATCATGTTCACGATGTTCTCGAAGTCCATGTACTCCGTGTGGAAATCGTCGTAGCTGGTGTTGATCTCGTCGAGGCCTGCGTCAACGAGGTCCTGGAGCATATCGTGGGTGTTATCCATATCGTGCGCCCACCAGGCGTTCGTGACGATTCGGGTGTTGAGACCCGCTTCGGAACATCGTTCGATTCCTTCGAGGAGCTTGTCCTTGTGAAGCGTACATTCACCGCCGGTGAAACACACCAGCTGGAGCGTGTCGAGGGTCTCAAGTTCGTCGAACACGTCCCCCCGCAAGTCGTCCGGCATTTCGAATTTCGTTTCCGGACTGCTCCCCACGCTACAGTGATCACAGGCGAAGTTACACTGATAGTCGAGAAACACCGAAACTGACGTTGGAATCATTACTGTTTTGATGTTGATTGGTATCGTTTGAATTGGATTCAGTTAGTGTGAACACCGAGTACCGCCTAGTAGTGCCCGGTCGTCACAGTCGTGTTCACAGCGGCTCCCACCGTCGCGGCGACGCCTGCGGCGGCGGCGGCGACCACGACCACGACAGCTGCGACACACGCTGCGACTGCGGAACATGCGATGTGGCCATCGACAACCGGCGTCTCGGCGTTGCTGGCTTCCGCCATCGAATCGATCTGGGAGTCGATCTCGATGAGCGCCTCGACATCGTCCTTGGACAACGTGTACTCGTTTGCCTCTTCGGCGAGCTCCTCAATGGAGACGCTGTCGATATCCTCGACGCCCTGCATGTTGAGAGCTTCCTCGAACTCCTTCGTGCAGAGGTCGGTATAGGAGTCGAGAACCTCGTCCGAGATGGTCTCCTCAGTCACGAGCTCGGAGATCTCCTCTTCGTCGAAGAGTCCACTAAAGTAAACGGAGGAACTCACGATTTCGGCCTTGAACGGGTCTATATCGGTCTTGAATTCCCCGTTGTGTGCGATGCTCTGCGAGTGATCTACATTTTCGGACCCAGTTACTGCCGTGGGCATATCCAGTTGAATGAAGAGGAATAATTAAATAGTTTTCGACCATATCGATAAATCGTAACATCGGTCTTACTGGCGAATCATATGATGGTCAACGATGAACAAGCAGTCAGCACAAGTCTTCCTGCCACCGCGTGAGCGATGCTTTGAGTGTCTCCGTCTCGCCCGGTTCGGCGAGACGGTGACATGTGTCCACTGCGAGAAAGACGCTGTCGTCAAGCGAGGGACGACCAGCAAAGATGCCCAGCAATACTGGTGTAAGGCGTGCGAGACCTACTTCAACGACCTCACTCACACGCTCTTCGGCCAGCATCGGTTCGCCCTAGAAGAGATGTTCTACATCGTCAAGGAAATGCGATCTAAGCCGACCACTCAAATCGCTCGGGACCTCGGTCGAGATTACGAGGCTGTCCTCAACTTCGTTCACACAGTCCAGGACGTGGGCGGTGATATCGATGAAATCGCCATAGCTTCCTTCGTCAGTGACTGGTGAAGTTCCGAGGTATCTCAAAACGTCACCTCCAGAAATACCCTGGCTTCCTCGAACTGAAGCTCAACTCACCGAACGACAGCTTCGAGAATTTGCTGTGGTACGATGTATTGGGATGAGCAATAGTTCGGTGAAACCATTCTAATAATTCGATTCGGCGGCCACGCCGACCCGGTGGAGGACAGATAGGCAACGCGACGGCCGTCTGCTGATTCACGATGTCCGAGCCCACCACCGATGCACAGAAGGGGAATCGAGAGGATGGACCGTTTGCTGACCACTCAAGCCGATCAGGTGCCTCGCTGACGGCCTACGGCGTTCCCGTGGGGGTGCCATAGGGATTAGCAGTGGTGTTCGGGGGTTCGTTCCAGAAATCGAGCTACCCGAGGGGCCACTCTCGATGGGATCTATGGGAATAACTGCTAATCCCTATAGCCGTGCGTCCCCGTGGTCGGTGTGGTCCCGCTGAGGGCATCTCGTCCCGTCTGTAGTGTGTGGTCGCAACTCTCCCGTATAGCTTTCCTCTCCGATGCAGGGTAGTCTTCGACAACATCTCTCACGTCGTCTAGCGTCGTTTTCACATCGCCCTGGATCGCTTCTACCGTGGTTCGAGTATCGTCGGTGAGTTCGAGGTTTGTCAGAAAGCACTCGTAGGTACTGTGTTCCAGTAACCCTCGCGCGACAACCCCGGCACCGATGCGTTCCGCAGTTTCGTTCCGCGTGCGGAGGTGGTCGTAGACCGCTCCCCCGGAAGAAGGATGGTATTCGCCCGACAGACAGGACCCGAACCGCTCCAGATGCTGCTGTTTTCTGTCCGCGAGAACAGCGAACAACTCCCGTGCTCGATCGTCGGGTTCGCTGAATGTCCACTGAGAGTACAGCGACTTCGCACCGTAGAGACCGTTACACGCCAATTCGATGGCTCCTCGCTCGTCGGATGGGGATTCGAGAAGTGCTAATAGCCACTGCTCCGAGTGATACAGGTCGAACGCCATCTCGTTAGCGGTCCGAATTTCGGTCAAATCCACAAGTAGATAGTATTAACATCATATAATATTATTTTGGCGATTTCTATGCTGGATCGAGCGGACACGGCACCACGTCGAAAGTCGCTCGCTCGCATCACTCTCGTTACGCGTCACAGCTGTAGAGCCAGTCGACGAGCTCCATTATCACCGCTTCAAACACAGATGTCGTATCCCCCGTCGCTGGGATAGTGTTCAGATACGCAGGGCTGTAACTCGCCTTGTGAACCCAGTTATGGATCGTCGACCGCGCACGAGTAACGCCGAATATTTCGAGAATCGATACGGTATTCGAAAGCGAAAGACCGGCGAGATGCAACTGAATTCCCAGCTTCAGCAACAGCCGTGGCGTTGCTTCTCGCTCCACAAACTCTACGTCGATTTCGCCCAAACAACCGCCGAGGCCGGTGGAATTTGGCATGAAGCACTGAAATCACTCCGCGCCCCACGTTTCAGCCGTATCTGAACACTATCGATTAAAACCCGTAAGCGAGAACTGTGGTCACGGAGTGAACCTGCCTCGGGGTCAAGCCCCGAGACTTCCCGCTTCGGCGTCGGAACTTGCACCCTCCGAAGAAGGCACAGTGGTTCCAGACTCCACGGGCGTTCTTCCACGTTGACGAGACGCTTCGCGTCTCGTTCGCACACCAGAACGCTTCGCGTTCTGGGGACGCTGGAAAGATTCGGAGCGTCCCGCCCCTATCTTTCGGGATGGGCGTTCCGGAACGCGCCACGCCGAACGCCGGGGGTTTGTTCAGCCTCCCGTACTTACGTTCTGGCGGGCCATGTGGCCTATCACGTCCGAACAGAGGTTCGGACGAATCATAAAGCTTACGCGATTCACCCTCGCGGTCAAGCCGCGAGGCATTCTCGCTGTCTTTTCTGTAGAGGTCGCCACAAGAAAAACGCAAATGTTGAAAATCACTCTCCTCGGTGATCGATAAGAGGCACTATTGACCGTAATCTCCGATTGCGATTACTGGGCAACCGGCGCGATCGCGTCCTCGACGGCCTGTTTGACTTGGAGCGCGGCGGTCGCGGCGAGCTGGTGGGCGACTTCGTCGCGATCTTCGTCGGGGATGCCGTCGACGAGCTCCTCGGCGTCGGGCGTGAAGCCCGCGCTCACGGCCGGGCCGACGGGCGGCTGGACCGCGATCGTTCCTTCGGGACCGTCGGAGCCGGCGACGATCTGTGCGCCGACGACGTACTCGTCGGGGAGGAACTCGCGGGTCCGGGCCGCAACCGTATCGAGTCCGGCGCGGAGCTCGCGACGCTCGTCGGCCGAGAGATCGGGGACGTCGGCGTCCGCGCGCTGGCCCGCGCCGATCGCGTCCGGCCGGCCCGCGTAGGGCGTGTTTCCGTTCATGAGAAGGACAGGAACGGTACGAGCGCCCCAGTCAAAAACCTCCCGCTACAGGATCGGCTCGCTCTCGCCGTAGACCGCGAGCACGATCGCCGTCACGAACCGTCCCGAACCGTTCTCGTCGGCTATCCTGTCGGCGGTTTCGATCACGATTGCCTCGTCGTCGAACGACCACTCGCGGAGATCCCGACCCGCCGCCAACCCCGCTGTGACCGTCTCACGGACGCTCGCCGGATCGACACCCGATGCCTCGTAGAAGATCCCGCGACCCGCCTCCGTGACCGACCAGCCGAGTCCGGCAGTGGCCACGGCCGCGTCCGCCGGCTCCACGTCGTCGGCCGCGGCGCTGCCCGTCACGCTGGCCGCTCCATCACCGGCGCGCGCTTCGACCGTGGCACGCGCCTCGACCACGGTGAGACGCTCACCGACCGGACCGAGATCGGACGCGGTATCGTGGCGTTCGATGTCGCTACCGGCGGGGATCATCGAGGAGACCGAGACGAGGTTGTAGTTGTGAACGCCCGCGTCGGCGAGCGCCGTGTCGTACGACGCCATCGCCGTCGGGCCCCGACCCGTGCCGGCGACGATTCTGATGGTGCTCATGGTCGGACGGAGTGGCGCGGGGGCGAGAAGGGTTGTGATTTCGGGACGGTGCTCTCGACTCGGCTCGGTCTGGCCGTTCTCCAGTCCGCTGTCAGTGGAACGCGATCGGCTCGGCCGCGGTGTCCTCGTCCGTGACCTTCTCTAGGGCCGCCTCGAAGTCGTCCATCTCGACCTCGGTGCGCTCCTCGCGGATCGCGAACATCCCGGCCTCGGTCGCGAGACTTTCGATCTCCGCGCCGCTTCGTCCCGCGGTCAGTTCGGCGAGTTCGGCGAAGTCGACGTCGTCGGCGAGGGTCGTCCCGCGGGTGTGGATCTGGAAGATCTGCTCGCGACCCTCCGCGTCGGGCTCGGGGACCTCGATGAGCCGGTCGAACCGCCCGGGGCGGAGGATGGCGGGATCGAGCATGTCGAAGCGGTTCGTCGCGGCGATGATCGAGACGTCGCCGCGCTCGTCGAACCCGTCCATCTCGTTCAGCAGCTGCATCATCGTGCGCTGGACCTCGGCGTCGCCCGACGTTTTGGAGTCGGTGCGTTTGGCGGCGACCGCGTCGAGCTCGTCGATGAAGATCACCGCGGGCTCGTGTTCGTTCGCGAGTTCGAACAGATCGCGAACGAGGCGCGCTCCCTCGCCGATGAACTTCCGGACGAGTTCGGAGCCCGCCATCTTGATGAACGTCGCGTCCGTTCCATTGGCGACTGCCTTCGCGAGCATCGTCTTGCCCGTTCCGGGCGGACCGTGGAGCAACACGCCCGTCGGCGGCTCGATCCCCACCGTATCGAACCGTTCGGGGTCGAGCAGCGGGAGCTCGACGGCCTCGCGCACCTCGCGGATCTGGTCGTCGATCCCGCCGATGTCGCCGTAGCTCACTTCCGGGCGGGTCTCGACCTGCATCGCCTGGGCGCGCGCGTCGGTCTCGCTTGAGAGGGTCTGCTGGACGCTGAAGGAGTCGTTGACGGCAACCCGATCGCCGTTGTCGACCTCCTCTTCGAGCGTCGGCGAGATCTCGGTCAGCACCTCCTGGTTGTTGCCGTGCTGGCGCACGATCGCGCCCTCGTCGGTCAGCTCCTCGACCGTGGCGACGTACAGCGAGGAAGTCTTGAGCGTCTCGTTCTCCCGCTGGAGCCGTCCCGCCTCGCTCTCGAGTTCCTCGTGGCGCGCCTCGGCCTCGTCGAGGCGTTCGGCGAGCTCGTCGTGGACCTGCGCGATCTCCGCCAGATGCTCGTCGAGCGCCGCCACCCGCTCGTCGTCCGAGAGCTCGGGGTCGAGATCGAGCCGGGGCCGGTCGGGGAGGGAGGGGCTGTGGGACATTCGGTGCCCGCTGGTAGGGGCCGTGTGTTAAAAGTCCCTTTGGGTTCGGGAGAATTATGGGGCTCAGGCGAGACGCTCGAACTCGGCGAGCGAAGCGTCGTAGGCTGCGAGCGCCGATTCGATCGGGTCGGCGGTCGTCATGTCGACGCCGGCCTCCCGGAGGAGATCGATCGGATAGCCGTGTGAACCCGATTCGAGGAACTCCCGGTAGGGCTTCGCGGCTGCCTCGCCCTCCTCCTGAATGCCCTCGGCGAGCGCGACCGCCGCCGAGATCCCGGTCGCGTACTGGTAGACGTAGAACGACCGATAGAAGTGGGGGATCCGCATCCACTCGCGGGCGATCCGGTCGTCGACCGCACTCGTCGCGTAGTACTCCTCCTTCAGCCCGCGATAGAGGTCGTCGAGTCGATCCGGCGTGAGCGCCTCGCCGTCCTCCACGAGCCGGTGGGTCTCCTTCTCGAACTCCGCGAACATCGTCTGGCGAAAGAGCGTCGACCGGAAGCGTTCGAGGTACTCGTTCAGCACGTGCCGGCGGAAGGTGTCGTCCTCGACGGTGTCGAGCAGGTGGTTCGTCAGGAGCGCCTCGTTGACCGTGGAGGCGACCTCGGCGACGAAAATCTCGTAGCCTCCATACACATAGGGCTGGGTCTCGCTGGCGAGCTGGGTGTGCAGCGAGTGGCCGAGTTCGTGGGCCAGCGTGTACATCGAGTCGATGTCGTCCTGGTAGTTCATCAGGATGTACGGCTGGGAGTCGTACGTGCCGCCGGAGTAGGCTCCCGACTGCTTGCCGACGCTCTCGTAGACGTCGACCCACCGGGAATCGAGCCCCTCCGCGAGCCGGTTCTGATAGTCGTCGCCGAGCGGCGCGACCGCCTCGATGACGTGTTCTTCGGCCTCCTCGTAGGGCACTTCGGGACTCTCGTCGTCGGCCAGCGGCATGTAAACGTCCCACATTTGAAGCTCGTCGACACCGAGCGCCTCTCCTTTGAGATCCGCGTGGCGCTGCAACAGATCGAGATTTTCATGTACTGTGTCGATCAGGGTGTCGTACACCGAGACCGGGATGTTCGCGCCGTCGAGCGACGCCTCGCGTGCGGTGTCGTAGTTGCGGGCCTCGGCGAGCTTGACGTCCGCTTTCACGCTGTTGTGGTGGGCCGTCCCCACTGCGTTGCGGACCCCGGTCCACTCGTCGTAGAACTGCTCGTAGACCTCCCGGCGGAAGTCGCGGTCGGGGCGTTTCTGGAGAGTGGTGAAGTTGCTCAGCGAGATCTCGACCGGCTCACCGTCTGCATCCTCGACCGCGGGGAAATCCATGTCGGCGTTCGTCAGGAGGCTGTAGACCTCGCTCGCCCCGCCCGTGACCTCGCTGAGATCCGCGAGGAGCTCCTCGATCTCGGCCGAGCGGGTATGGGGTTTCATCCGGAGCACGTCGTCGAAGTAGTGCTCGTAGGTCGCGAGTTCGGATTCTTCCTCGATCATCGCATCGAGCTCCTCGCGTGTGCAGTTCTGGAGTTCGGGTTCGATGAAACTCGCTGCGCTCCGTGCGTCGGTGGCAAGTGTACTCGCCCGCGAGGCGAGCGCCTGATAGTGCTGGTCGGCGGTGTCCTCGTCGCTGCGGAGCTTGGCGTAGGTGGCGACGTTCGCGACCTCGCGCATGAGCTCCTCGCGGGTTTCGAGGGTCGCGAGCAGGGTCGCGGCGCTCTCGGTCGTCCGGCCCTCGTAGGCCGCGAGATCGTCGAGGCGCGCCTCGATCGCGTCGAAGGCGTCCTCCCACGCCTCGTCCGAGGCGAAGAGGTCGTCGAGATCCCACGTGTACTCGGTCTCGATCTCGCCGCGTTCGGGAACCGAACTCATGGGCAAGCGTTGCGAGGGCACCGAAGTAAGCCTTCTCACACCGGAGCCGGTGGCGCAACAACGGCCGAAACGCTCCCCACGAAAGGCGGGCCGACGGAGCAGGGGTTCGGGGACCGAACGCGGCGATCGACGGCGTGTCTCGGTCGAGATCGCTCGCCAACCGTCAGCAATCATATGTGAACTATCGAATCCGAACCGCGCGGGACGACTGATACTGCGGATGGAGTGGGTCAGAGAAGCGTTCCGACGACCGCCGAGACGGTTTCGATGAACGACCCCCAGATCGAGACCCCCGTGAACACCGCGAGGAACGTATCGAGCGCGAAGAACGCGAACAGCGCCACGCCGAAGAGATGGGCCTTCCGGACGTCGATCCGATGGGCGAACCGATGGAAGAAGAAGGCGTTGGCGAGGCTCACGGGGATGATCGCGACCATCTCACCGACCCAGATGGCCGCGGTCGCGCCGTACTGGGCCGCGAGGCCGATCGTCACGAGCTGGGTCTTGTCACCGAACTCGCCGGCGGCCATCAGCAGGAAGATCGGGACGAACCCGCCCAGCGACTCCGAGAGGTCGTGCCCGAACACCGTCGGTGCGTCGATGCTCGGCGCAATGGCCGCGACGCCGCCGTCGGTCCGTCGAGCGACGCCCTCTGGACTATCCGCGTCGGGAATCGACCGATACAGCAACACGGCGAACAACAAGAACAGACACCCCGTCAGCACGTTGAGCACCGTCGGGGAAAGCGCGGTCTGTAGCGTCCGCCCGACGAGGATTTCGAGCGCGGTCCAGCCCGCGAACGCCAGGCCGGCGGCGCTCACGACGAGCCACGGCCGGAACTGCGTCGAGAGGCCGGCGATGATGTACTGCACCTTCTCGCCAGGCAACACCGCCAACTGGGCGACGAACGCGATCACCGCGATCTCCAGCCATCCCGTCACGTCCCACTCACCTCGATCGACGGCGGGCCGGTCGACCCGACTCGGCGGCCACGGATCGTCTCGGTGCCGCCGATCCGTTCGAGGGAGCGGATCGCTCCGAGACCGTCCTCCATCCCGTCGCTCGTCACACTCGAATTAGATAGCTCTAACCTTTTGTAGTTTGTCCACTAAATCGTCTCCCGCCCGACGATTGTTCGCTTCAGCAACCGATGCGCGGTCGCGACGTTCCGCGGCCGGGTTCGGAGCCGAACAGTGATCCCACTACGCAACAGCGTCGGTTCTTCGAGACCGATCCGTGATGAGGGTGGGGAACCCACTGACACCGCCGATCCGACCACGGAACGATTCACGGGGCAAACCCACCGATCCGGCTGGTTTCGACGAACTCGTCGTCGCTCGGCCGAACGGAGCAGCTGTGGGTGCGACTACTCGCCTGCGCCGATGACGTGGATCGCGTCGCTCGGCAGGGAGAGTCGGACCCGTTCGCCGTCAGCCAGTTCCAGGCGATCGTAGACGGGCGACGACAGCGTGACCCGAATCACGTCGTCGACACCCTCGGGAGCGACGTCGACGAGATAGCCGTCGCCCTCGAACACCACGCGTCGAACCCGTCCGAAGAGCGTGTTCCGTCGTTCCCGCACACCGCTCTCGACGACAGTGACGTACTCCGGCCGGATACAGAACTGGACCGTTTCGCCGATCTCGCACCCGTGATCGGGAGCGCCGAGTTCGAGGCCGCCCCATTCGAGGACGGGGCTGCCGTCCGCCTCGGCGACCCGTACCCGAAACAGGTTCGTGCTCCCGGTGAACGACGCGACGAACGGCGTCGCGGGGCGGGCGAACACCTCGCCTGGCGTGTCGCACTGCTGGATCCTCCCCTCGGCCATCACGGCGAGCCGGTCGCCGATCGCCGTGGCCTCGTGCTGGTCGTGGGTGACGTAGAGCACCGGGATCGAGAGCGACGCGAGGAGGGGCCGAAGCTCGTCCCGGAGCCGGCGCTTGATCGGCGCGTCGAGGTTGGCGAGCGGCTCGTCGAGCAGCAGTGCGTCGGGGTCGGCGGCGAGCGAGCGCGCGAGCGCGACGCGCTGGCGCTCGCCGCCCGACAGCGTCGCCGCCCGCTGGTCGAGCACGTCGGCGACCTCGAGCCTGGCGGCGAGCTCCTCGACGTTCCCCGCCGACGCCGCGGCGTACGCGACGTTCTCCCGGGCGGTCATGTGCGGGAAGAGCGCGCCGTCCTGAAAGACGAGCACCGTTCCGCGCTCCTCTGGCGGGCGACCCGCGAGATCCGCGCCGTTCAGCGTGACCGTTCCGGCGTCGGGCTCGACGACTCCCGCGACCGCCGAGAGGAGCGTCGTCTTTCCACACCCCGACGGGCCGAGCACCGAGAGCACCTCCGCGTCGACCGCGAGATCGATCGGTCCGAGCTCGAACGCGCCGTAGGACTTCTTCACCCCGTTGATCGTGAGCATCTCACTCCCACGGGTTCGACGCGACGGTGTTGAGCACCACGAGCGCGGCGATCGAGACGGCGACGAGTACGATCGCCACGGGGTAGGCGCTGTCGAGCCCCCCTTCGAGGAACGCGTCCCAGACCGCGACCGGCATCGTCTGTGGGTAGTACGCCACCATCACGGTCGCGCCGAACTCCCCCATCGCCCGCGCGAACGCGAGCGTCACGCCGGCGAGAACACCGGGCGCGGCGAGCGGGAGCGTCACCCGGCGCGCGGTCGTCCACCGTCCCTTCCCGAGCGACCGCGAGGCGTGTTCGAGGGTTCGATCGACGCCCTCGAAGGCCGCCTTGCCGGTGACGACCACGAACGGAGAAGCGACGAAGGTTTGGGCGAGCACCACCCCAGCGAGCGACCGCGTGAGCGGCATTCCCGCGGTGATGGCGAACGCACCGATCGGCGCGTTCGGCCCGACAACGGTGAGCAACACGATCCCGCTCACCGTCGGCGGCAACACCAGCGGCAGGATCACGACCGCGAGAACCCCACTCTTCCAGCGCGCCTCGCTCCGCGCGAGCCAGTACGCGAGCGGCAGCCCGAACACCGTGGCGAGGGTCGTGCTGATCGACGCCGACAGCAGCGAGGTGGTCGCCGCGCTCACGACCGCCGGGTCGGAAAGCGCGTCGAGGAGCGCCGTCTCGGGAACCGAGAGGAACAGCGACACCAGCGGCGCGAGGTAGTAGAGACACAGCACGCCGCCGAGCACCAGCGCCACCGTGAGCCAGTCGAAACCCCCGATCGCCGTGCGAGATCGATCGGAGCGCGTCGCCATCTCAGACCGGTCCCCTGTCGGCGACCGCCGACGATCGGTCCGCGAGACGACCGTTCTGCCGTGACGGCGACTGGCTCTCCTTTGCCCGGTCGGTCGTCCGTTTTACGCGCTGCGGGACGTTCCCATCGTAGGTCGGGAACCCCTCGCGGCGGACGAACCCGTGGTCGTCGAGATACGTTCCCGTACTCTGTGCGGCGAACACCGACAGCGCAGCGTCGCTCGTCCTGCGCACCGTCGAGCCGTAGCTGATTGGTCCGCCCGCGATCTCGTGGCCAGTCGGCAGCGAGTACGAAACGGTCGAGTACCACTCCTCCTCGTGGGCTGGCTCGCTGAGGTCGATCCGATCGGGCAGGGCCACGTACTCGTAGTCGCGCTCGACCGCCATGCTCCGGTAGGCGATCGCGGCGTCGATCGCGCCGGTCTCGAACCCGCTGATCAGCGCCGTCTCGGGGTAGATCTGGTTTCGCTTCAGGATCTTCCCCCCGAGGTTCGACGCGCCGTCGTAGTACCGCGAGGCGAGTTCGAGCACAAACAGCGCCCGATAGCCGAGCGGGTCGTGGTCCGGGTCGGTTCGTCCGAGCCTGACGTCGCCGTTCACGAGCGGCTCGTACCAGCGCTCTTTTCCTGCGTTGGCGAGACGTTTGCCGCCCTCCGTCTCCGGATTGTACGCGATCACGACGGCGTTGCTCGTAAACGTCGAATACCACGGCGGCGAGAGCGGTTCGTCGAACAGCGCCGTGTCGGCGACGCTCACGATGTCCGGGTCGCGCTTGCCCTCGTCGATCAGTCGGGCGACGGTCGCCGACCCGTGGGACTCGATCCGCACTGGGACATCGAGGGTAGGTTCGAGCCCGTTCGCCAGGGCGTTCTGGAGGCTCCCCGCCGCGAGGATCGTGACCGGCCCGGTGTCGCCATCGCCGTCGTCGCCGTCGACACCGCTCTCGCGGCCGCTGCCCACGCAGCCGGCCGCCCCTGCGAGCCCTACTGCTCCAACGCCCCCGAGGAACGCCCGCCGCGAACACGACCCCGGCGAGCGTTGTTCCGACGTGGACACAACACCGTTATTCGATCCGGACATAAAGCTCTTGCTCGCGGGTAGTAATGGATGGGTATGGACGCGGGATTCGAGGCGCGCCTCCGGGCCGACGGCGTGTCGTTCGAGGCGCGGGATGCGGCACTGTTGCGCGCCGTCGACGAGCATCACTCGCTCAACGCCGCTGCAGACGCGCTCGAACGGTCGTTCTCGCGGGCGCACGCCCGGATCACGGCCCTGGAGGAGGAGTTCGGCCCGCTCGTCGAGCGCCAGCGCGGCGGGGTCGGCGGCGGCGGCAGCGAACTCACCGACGACGCCCGCGACCTGCTCGCGCGGTTCGAACGTCTCCGAGCGGCGTACGCCGGTACCGCCAGCGTCGCGGAGACGGTTCTCGACGGGCGGATCACGGAACGCGACGGCGAGCTGGCGACCGTCGAGACCGCCGCCGGAACGGTGCGCGCGCTCGCCCCCGAGGCCGCAGAGCGGGTCGAAGTGACCCTCCGGGCCGACGCGGTCACGCTCCACGTACCCGACGACGTACCGGCGTCGGGCGAGATGAGCGCACGCAATCGGCTCCGTGGCGAAGCCGTCGATCTCGTCCCTGGCGAGACGATCGTTCGCGTCGGCGTCGACGTCGGTGCCGACGCCCCGCTCACGGTGCTCGTGACACACGACGCCCTCGGGGCGCTCGATCTCGCGGTCGGCGACCCGGTCGTGGCGTCGTTCAAGGCGACCGCGACACGCGCGACGGCTGCGGAACGCGCCGACGAGTAGCGTCTCTCGGCGATGGGACTTTTGTCCACCATCCCCCTGTGGCGTGCATGGACGACGCCGACCGCGCGCTGGGCCGCGCGTGGCGCGACGGGTATCCCTGGGAGTTCCTCACTCGACTGTGCGAGATCGACGACCGCCTCGGCGGCCACTCGGGCGAGCGCGAGGCCGCCGACCTCGTCGCCGCGGGTCTCGAACGCGCCGGAGCCGAGCCTTCGATCGAGACGTTCGGGATGCAGCGCTGGACGCGCGGCCGGACCGAGTTCGGTGTCAGCGTCCCCGCGGCGAACGATCTCGGTGGGGACGAACCGGTCGAGCGATCGTTCGAGGCGTTCGCGCTGCCGTACTCGCCGGGCGGCGACGTCCACGCACCCCTCGTCGACGTGGGTCACGGCACGCCCGACGAGATCGACGCCGCCGACGTCGCCGGGAGCGTGGCGCTCGCGAGCACCGACTCGCCGGCGGGCGAACGACGGGTCCACCGGATGGAGAAGCTCGGCCACGCCGCGGCCGCCGGCGCGGCGGCGTTCGTCTTCCACAACCACCGCCCTGGCCAGCTCCCGCCCACCGGAGCGCTCCGGTTCGATCACGCGGCCGCGATCCCCGGGATCGGCGTGAGCCACGAAACAGGTGAATGGCTCACGGAGTACGCCGACCGCGGCGCGGACGCAGCCATCTCCGTGGAGGCGACGACCGAGCGAGGCGAGAGCCGGAACGTCGTCGGCCGTCTGGGGCCCGACACCGACGAGGAGATCGTCCTGCTCGCTCACTACGACGCCCACGACGTCGCGGAGGGTGCGCTCGACAACGGCTGTGGGATCACGGTCGCGGTCGCCGCCGCCGGGATCCTCGCGGATCTCGATCTCGACTGCGGGGTTCGGGTGGCGGGGGTGAGCTGCGAAGAGCTCGGCCTGATGGGCAGTGCGGCGCTCGCGGAATCGCTCGATCTCGATCGCGTGCGGGCGGTCGTCAACGTCGACGGGGCCGGACGGTACCGCGATCTCCACGCGATCACCCATACCTCGGATGGGGTGGCGAGCGTGGCCGAGCGCGTGAGTGACGACACCGGGCAGCCGATCTCGGTGAGCGACCGTCCCCATCCCTACAGCGACCACTGGCCGTTCCTCCGCGAGGGGGTACCGGCGCTTCAGCTCCACAGTCACCGCGCGGACGAAAGCGGCCGCTGGGAGCGCGGCTGGACGCACACCCGAGCTGACACTCGCGACAAAGTCGACGTCCGGAACCTCCGCGAGCACGCGATGCTCGCCGCCCTCCTCGTCCACGAGATCACGACTACCGATCCCGGTTCCGTCGACACCGACGCCCTCCGCGAGCGACTCCGCGAGGACGGTGCGGAGCCGGGGATGCGCGCGGCGGGCGTCTGGCCCGACGACTGGGCGTGATCGGTGCTCGCCTCACCCGCGGAGCTTCTGGAGCGTGACCCATCCCGCCGCGAGGGCGGCGGCGAGCCCGATCGCGACGGCGACCGGCTGGCCCGAGCCACCCCACTCCCAGCCGAGAAACGTGGACCCGACAATGGCGACGATCATCACCGCAACCCCGACGACGGTGCCGATCGTCGACGTGTCGCGCTCGAACACTGACGACATAGCCGACAGTACGTGGTGACACGGGATAAACACGTGGACCGTTCGGCCACGGTTCGGGTGCGTGGCCCGCCGGGATCGTGACACCGTGGACGGAACCCACGGGATCGAGTGGAACCGGCCGGCCGTTTTTCGACCCTGTGTTCAGTCCCCAATGCCGTCTCGCACCGAGCCCGCGACCCGTCCGGCCGTCACGGCTGCGATCCGGCGCTGCTCGAAGACTTCGCGTGCGCTCGCGGCGGCCTCGGTGTCGACGCGGAAATCGAGGTCAGGATAGGCGACCTCGGTCAGCACGAGCGGCGCGGCGGGCGCGGGACCCACACCCTCGGGACCCGAAAGCGATGCAGGCGAGAGCACCCGATCGATCTTCGAGAGGGGTGCCACACCAGTCGCGATATTCTCGACGAGCGCGACGATCCGGCGGACGAGCTGGCGCGAGAAGCCGCCCGCCCGGAGCGTGAGAACGAGGAACTCCCCATCCGATTCGACCGCCGGAACGAGCGTGCGAACAGTTCCACCCTCGTCCGGCGTGAGGTTGTGAAAGTCGTGCTCGCCGGCGAGCATCGACAGCGCCTCGCGCGCGCGGTCGATGTCGACAGCGGGCGCGTGGAGGTGGTAGGTGTAGGTGCGGGCCGTGGCGTCATGGGTGGCGTGAAACCCCGCTGGTGCGTCTGCGGCCGCCCACGCCCGGATCGACGCCGGGAGCTCGCCGTTCAGCGCCGCCGGTGCCAGCCACTCTGGGGCCGCGAGCGCAATGGTTTGGGCGACCGCCGACACCCCACGATCGGTCCGGCCCGCGGCGGCGTAGCCGTGCGGCTTGTCGCCGGTCGCATCGAGCACGTCCAGCTCACGAAGCGCATCGAACAGGGCGTCCTCGACGGTCGGAACGTCGGGCTGGCGCTGGAAGCCGTGATACGGCTGGCCGTCGTAGGCCACCCGGAACGCGCGCAGCTCTCGACCGTCGTCGGCCATCAGGCGAGATCGTCGTCCGTCGGCCGCTCGCGCTCGCCGGGGAACCCCTCGACCGGCACCTGGGTCTGGTCGCCCGATTCCATGTCCTTCACCGTGACCTGGCCCTCCGCGAGGTCCTGCTCGCCCACGATCACCACGGTCTCGGCGTTGATCGAGTCGGCGTACTCCAGCTGCGCGCCGAAGCTTCGGCCGGCGACGTCGGTCTCGACGACGTGGCCCTGCGCCCGGAGATCGCGAACGACCCGGGCGGCCGTCGGGCGGGTATCGCCGACCTGGAGGACGTAGTAGTCGGTCGCGATCGTCTCCTCGGGCCAGACGCCCGCGCGCTGGCAGAGCAGCGCGAGCGGCGCGAGTCCCGGCGCGACGCCGACCGCGGGCATCGGCTGGCCGCCGAACCCCTCGATCAGGTCGTCGTACCGGCCGCCGCCGAACACCGACCGACTCACCTCGCCTGTGGAGTCGAAACACTCGAAGACGACTCCCGTGTAGTAATCCAGCCCGCGGGCGGTGTCGAGCGAGAGCGTGCAGTACTCGCGCGCGCCGAGGTCGTCGGCGGCGTCGAGCACGTTCCGAAGGTTCGTCACTGCACTTTCGACCTGTTCCGAGCCAGCGAACGCCACCAGCTCGTCGAGGTCGTCTTCAGGAGTGTCGAGCAAGCTGTCGAACTCCTCCGCCTGACCATCCGAGAGCCCGGCGTCCGTCAGGAGGCCGTGGTACTCGGCAGGTTCGAGCTTTGCGCGCTTGTCGACCGCCCGGATCGCGGCCCCGGTGTCGACCTCGCTTTCGAACGATGCGAGCAACCCACCGAGCACGTCGCGGTGGCTCACCCGGAAGTCGAAGTCCTCGCTCGTGAGCCCCAGTTCGGTGAGCGCGTCGGCGGCGTAGGCGAGCACCTCGGCGTCGGCCGCCGGCTCGGCCGACCCGAAGACGTCGACGTTGGTCTGGTAGAACTCGCGGAACCGGCCCTGTTGGACCTGCTCGTACCGCCAGAACGGCCGGGTCGAGAACCACTTGACGGGTTTCGAGAGCTCCTGCTGTTTTTCGACCACCATTCGGGCGACGGTGGGCGTGAGTTCGGGCGTCATCGCCACGTCGCGGCCGCCCTGGTCGGTGAAGGAGTAGAGCTCCTCGACGATCTCCGCGCCGCTCTTGTCGACGTACATCTCGGTGCGTTCGAGGGCGGGCGTCCCGACCTCGCGGAACCCGTAGCGTGTAGCGGTCGCTTCGAGCGTGTCGATGACGGTCCGCCGCGAACTCATCTCGCCCGGGTAGAAGTCGCGAAACCCCTTGGTGCGGTCGTACATACCGGCGAGTGGCGAGCCCGTGGTTGAAGCCTTTCGGTCCTTTCGGTGGTTCGCTTTTGGCGTGGTTCTATCGGCGCTTGATGTCGAAGCTCTGCTGGTCGGGCTTGAGTTCCTGGAGGAGCTGGCGCATCTGGTCCTCGTCGATCTTGTCGCCGAGCCGACCGCTCCGCGCGAGCGCGATCACCTGCTGTTCGACCTGCTCGCCGAAGTCGGGTTTCGACATCTTGACCGAGTTGAGCCGCTTGCGCGCGCCGTCGGTGAGATGCTGGCGGAGCTGGGCCTTCTTCTGGGCCTCGGCCTGTTCCTGCTGGGCCTGCATCGCCTCCTCGCGGTCGCCGCCCTCCCCGCCCTGCTGTTCTTGAAGCTGTTCGAGTTTCTCCTGGCGGAGCTCTTCGAGTTCGTCGTCGTCGGGTGAGCCGCTCATACGTCACAGTACGGCTACCCGAACAAAAACCCGGCGGACGCCGCAGCACGATTTCCGCTTTCCCGTCGCCCGTTCCGACCCAAATTCACGAATTCACGTGAATCCGTGAGTTTCACTCACCGATTCAGGGTGTGGATCGCCCTCCCCTGGGCGTTCTCGACGGCCTCCATCACAGCCTCGCCGAGCGTCGGGTGGGTGTGGATGGTCGCAGCCACGTCCTCTAAGGTCGCGCCCATCTCGATCGCCAATCCGAATTCGGCGATCATCTCGGAAGCCTCCGGCGCGACGATCTGCGCGCCGAGAACGAACCCCGCGTCGTCGTCGGCGACGACCCGGACGAACCCCTCGCTCTCGCCGAGCGTGAGCGCGCGGCCGCTCGCCTGCATCGGCATCTCGCCGACGACCGGCGAGAACCCGGCCTCTTCGGCCTCTGCCTCGGTCATTCCCACGGTGCCGATCTCGGGATCGGTGAAGACGGCGGCGGGCACGCTCTGATAATCGAGCGCGGCTGGTTCGCCCGCGATGACCTCGGTGGCGACCTCACCTTCTTTCATTCCCTTGTGCGCGAGCATCGGTTCGCCCGCGACGTCGCCGACCGCGAAGACGTGCTCGACGTCGGTTCGCGCGCGGTCGTCGGTGTCGAGGAACCCGCCCTCGCCTGGTTCGAGACCCAACGCATCGAGGTTCAGCGTGTCGGTCACGGGTTCGCGCCCGACCGCGACCAGCGCCTTCTCCGCACCGAACTCCGCGACCTCGCCGTCCTCGTCCTCCGTCATGACGGTGATCCCGTCGCCCGATTCCTCCCACTCGCTTGCGGACTCGCCGAAGTAGAAGTCGATCCCTAACTCTTCGGCCCGGCTCTTGACGACGCGCGCGACGTCGTCCTCGTAGGCCGGGAGCGCCGAGTCGAGCATCTCCACCACGGTGACGTCGGTGCCGAGTTTGGCGAACACGGTGGAGAGCTCCATCCCGATGTAGCCCGCGCCGACGACCACGAGGCTCTCGGGCACGGCGTCGAGCGCGAGCGCGTCGCGCGAGGAGATGACGTGCTCGCCGTCGAACCCGAAGTTCGGGACCTCGATCGGGCGCGAGCCGGTGGCGACGATGGCGTGTTCGAAATCGATGGATTCGGAACCCTGACCATCGCCGTCATGGGCGACCCGCACCGTGTTCTCGCCCGCGAACTCCGCGCGCCCCTCGACGAGGTTCACGCCGTTGGCCTTGCAGAGCTTCTCGACGCCGCCCGTGAGCTGGTCGACGATCTCGTCCTTCCAGCCCACCATCGCGCTCAGGTCCACGGCAGGATCGGCGTGGATGCCCATGTCCTCGGCGTGGCCCGCGTCGTGGGCGACGTCGGTCGCCGAGATCAGCGCCTTCGAGGGGATGCAGCCGTGGTTCAGGCAGGTGCCGCCGTAGGCGTCTTTCTCGACCAGCGTGACGTCGAGGTCCAGCTGGCCGGCGCGGATGGCGGCGACGTAGCCGCCAGGCCCCGCGCCGATGATCAGTACGTCGGTTCCGGTTGTCACGTCGCCAACGACCATGCACGGCAACACTCGCCGCCGCGTGAAAAACCAGGCGGGTTTCGCCCGCGGCCGACGCTTCTGCCTGCAAAAGCAAGCCGTCGAACGAAGACGGCTCCGGTGTGGATACCGTTCGTATGAGCGAGAGCACACCGGAGAGCGGAACGACCGGTTCCAGCGTCGACCGCTCCACGGGCAGTGCCGGACAGTCCGACGTGGTGGTCATCACCGGGGCCACGTCGGGAATCGGTCGCGCGACGGCGCGGGAGTTCGGCGAAGACGGGGCTTGCGTGGGGCTGCTCGCGCGCGGCGAGGACGGGCTCAGCGCGGCGAAAGCCGAGGTCGAGGAGGCGGGCGGCGAGGCGCTCGCGATCCCGACCGACGTCAGCGAGTACGAGGAAGTCGAGGCGGCGGCCGACGAGATCGAGGCGGCGTTCGGCCCGATCGACGTCTGGATCAACAACGCGATGACCACGGTCTACTCCTCGTTTCTCGACCTCGATCCCGACGAGTTCGAGCGCGTGACCGACGTGACGTACATCGGCGCGGTCAACGGCTCGCGCGCCGCACTCTCGCGGATGACCGAGCGCGACGAGGGCAAACTGGTCCAGGTCGGTTCCGCCCTCTCGTATCGGGGGATCCCGCTCCAGTCGGCGTACTGCGGCTCGAAGTTCGCGATGCGCGGAATGAACGAGTCGCTTCGAACCGAGCTCCTCGCCGACGACTCCGACGTGGACATCACGATGGTCCAGCTCCCGGGGCTCAACACCCCGCAGTTCGAGCACTGCCGGTCGCATCTGGAGGATCACCCACAGCCCGTGCCGCCGATCTACCAGCCCGAGGTCGCCGCCGACGGGATCCACTGGGCGGCCTACAACCGGCGACGCGAGCTCTACATCGGTCGCGCCACCCTCAAGACGATCTGGGGCAACAAGTTCGTGCCGTGGTTCGTCGATCGGTATCTCGCGTGGACCGCGGTCGACGGCCAGAGATCGGACCTTCCCTACGATCCCGACCGACCCGAGAACCTCTACGAGCCCGTCGACGGCGATCCAGGCGCTCGCGGTCCCTTCAGCGGCCAGGCCACGAACGTGAGCCAGCAGCTCTGGCTCGCCAAACACCGCCGGCATCTCGGTGTCGCGCTCTCGGCGATCGTCGGGCTGCTCGCGCTGGTCGGACTGAGTGCGGGCAGTGACGGAAGTGAGAACGGATGAGAACCGTCGCCGTCGTCCGTGCGCTCTACGGAGCTGTCCTGCTGGTCGCGCCAGACGTGTTCGTCCGGCGGGTCACCGGCGAGCCGGCGGGCCGGGGCGTCTCGATCGTCGGGCGACTGCTCGGCGCACGCCATCTCGGCCAGGCGCTCACCGCCGGACGGTCGGGGAGTCGCGCGTGGCTGCTCGTGGGCACGCTCGCCGACATCGCTCACGGGCTCACCATGGTCGCCGTCGCGCTCGTGAGCAGCGATCACCGTCGCCTCGCGGCGCTCGACGCGCTCGTGGCGAGTGCGTGGGCGCTCACCGGGCTGTGGGCGGTCGAACGCGAGTAAGGGAAAAACAGCGAACGTCGGACGCTATTCGAGCAGTAGTCGGTTCGGGTGTTCGAGGTACTCCTCGACTCTGTTCGTGAACTGCGCGGCGATCGCACCGTCGAGCACGCGGTGATCGAAGGAGAGCGAGACCGTCATCACGTGGCGTGGAACCACGTCACCGTCCACGACGCGTGGCTTCTCCTTGATCGCGCCGAGCGCGAGGATCGCCACCTCGGGATGGTTGACGATCGGGGTGGCGTACTCGCCGCCGATCGCGCCGACGTTGGTGATCGTGAACGTCCCGCCCTGCATCTCCTCGCGCGCGATCGAGCGCTCGCGGGCCTTCTCGACCAGCTCGTTCATCTCCGAAGCGAGTTGGAGCAGGCTCTTGTCGCCGGCGTCGTCGACGACGGGTACCATCAGTCCAGCGTCGGTCGCGGTCGCCACGCCGACGTTGTAATACTTCTTCTGAACGATCTCTTCGGCCTCCTCGTCGAGCATCGCGTTCACCATCGGGAACTCCCGGAGCGCGGCGACGCAGGCTTTCATGATGAACGGCATGTACGACAGCGAGATGCCGCGCTCGGCCGCGACCGCCTTCAGCTCCCCGCGGGTCTCGACCAGCTCGGTGACGTCGACCTCGTCGTGGTGAGTGACGTGGGGCGCGGTGAACTTCGAGGCCTCCATCTGCTGGCCGATGGTCCGGCGCATCCCGCGATACGGGATCCGTTCCTCCTGTGCTCCCGACTCGCCCGCCGCGACCGCGGCCGTGTCGGCGGCCTGGGCTTCCTGCTGGGCCTCGGCGTACGCCTCGACCGCTTCCGGTGAGACGAACGCCTCGCCGTCGCGCTCCTCGTCGGTCGGTACGTCGTCGATGTCGACGCCCGCCTCCTCGGCGAGCCGCCGCGTCGCGGGCGCGGCGAGGGTGCGGTCGCGGTTCGCCCCCGAGGGTGCGGACGCCTGGGCGGCACTCGTCTCGCCAGCGCCGGCAGCCGCTCCACCGGTTTCGGCTGCCGTGCCGGTCTCGTCCGACACGTCCGAGACGGCCGACGTGACGTCCTCACCGCCCGTTCCGTCATCCCCAGTAGCTCCGCCCGTTCCGCTCGCGCCGCCCTCGGCGGCCGCACGGACGTCGTGCTCGCTCACTCGCCCACCGGGACCCGAGCCCTCGACGGTCGCGATGTCGATCCCCTGCTCGCGCGCGAGCCGACGGGCGCTCGGCGCGGCGAAGACCCGTCCATCGGCGGTCGACGCTTCGCCGTCCTGGCCCGTCCCCGTGCCCGCCGCGCTCGCTTCGCTCTCCGCTCCGTCGGCGTCGGGATCGGTTTCGGTCGCGGTGTCGGTACGGCTCTCGGCCGGCTCTTCCTGGCTCGTCGCGCCCGGATCGTCGTCTTCGCCCTCCACGGCGAACGTGATGATGACGTTGCCGACGGGCACCATCTCGCCCTCCTCGGCGAGGATCTCCTTCACGCTGCCGTTCACCGGCGAGGGGACCTCCACGACGGCTTTGTCGGTCTCGACCTCCGCGACCGCCTGGTCCTCCTCTACTGCGTCGCCTGTCTCGACCAGCCACGAGACGATCTCGCCCTCGGCGACGCCCTCGCCGACGTCGGGCAGCTTGAACTCACGGACCATTTCAGAACTCCGCGGCCTCCCGGATCCCGTCGGTGATCCGTGCCGCCTCGGGGAGGTAGTAGTCCTCCAGCGCGTACAGCGGGAACGGGGTGTCGAAGCCCGTGACGCGCTCGATCGGGGCCTCCTGATACATGAGCGCCTCCTCCTGGATGGTCGAGGTGATCTCGCCAGCGAGACCCCCTGTCTTGGGGGCCTCGTGGACCACTGCCGCCCGTCCCGTCTTCTTGAACGATTCGAGGATGGTCTCTTCGTCGAGCGGCGAAAGAGTACGAAGATCGACCACTTCCGTGTCGATCCCCTCTTCGGCGAGGTCCTCTGCTGCTTCGATAGTCGGGCGGGTCATCGCGCCCCACGTGAACACCGAGACGTCAGTCCCCTCCCGGCGGACGGCAGCCTCGCCGAGCGGCACGGTGTAGGACTCGTCGGGGACCTCCTCGCGGAACGCGCGGTAGATGAGTTTGGGTTCGAGGAACATCACGGGGTCGGGATCCCGGATCGCCGACGCAAGCATCCCCTTGGCGTCGTACGGTGTCGACGGGATCGCGACCTTGAGGCCCGGCTCGTGAACGAAGAACGCTTCTTTGGATTCGGAGTGGTGTTCGGGCGCGCGGATCCCACCGCCGTACGGCGCACGAATCACCATCGGGCAGGTGTACCGACCCCGCGAGCGGGTCCGGAGCCGGGCGGCGTGGCTCACGATCTGGTCGAATCCCGGGTAGATGAACCCGAGGAACTGGATCTCGGGCACCGGCCGGAGCCCGTACGCCGACATCCCGACCGCCGTCCCGATGATCCCCGATTCGGCGAGCGGCGTGTCGATCACGCGGTCGTCGCCGAACTCGTCGTAGAGACCCTGCGTGGCGCGGAACACACCTCCATTTTTGCCGACGTCCTCGCCCATCACGAGCACGTCGTCGTCCCGCTCCATCTCGCCGTACAGCCCATCCCGGACGGCCTGCACGAGCGTGAGATTTTGACTCTCCCCCTCCGCCTCGGCCTGTTGTGCTTCGCTCATAGTTGTCGTTATTCGAGAAGTTCGTCGTCGCCGTGGGTGTCGCGCAGCCGTTCGAGATAGCGTCGCTGCTCTTCGAGGCGTTTGGGCATGTCCGCGTAGACGTGCGCGAACATCTCCTCGGGATCGGGCCGGTCGTACGCCTCGGCGGCATCGATCGCGTCGGCCACTTCGTCCTCGATCTCGCTCTCGATCGCGTCGATCCGCTCGTCGTCGAGATGTCCCTCGTTCACGAGGTAGGTTTCGAGGCGGGGGATCGGGTCCTTCGCCTTCCACTTCTCGACCTCCTCGTCGTCGCGATAGACCGAGGGATCGTCGGCGGTGGTGTGCGCGCCGAAGCGGTACTGGACCGCCTCGATCATCGTCGGCCGGAGCTGGTCCTCGTCGGGATCCTTCGCCTTCTCGATCGCGCGCCGCGTCACCTCGTACACCGCGAGCGGGTCCATCCCGTCGACCTGAATCCCCTCGAACCCGTAGGCGTCGGCCTTCTGGGCCAGGGTGGCGCTTGCGGACTGGCGTTCCCGGGGAACCGAGATCGCCCACTGGTTGTTGTTACAGAAGAAAACGTTCGGGGTGTCGAACACCCCGGCGAAGTTGAGCGCCTCGTGGAAGTCACCCTCGCTCGTCGCGCCGTCGCCGAAATAACAGAGGAACGCCTTGTTCTCGCCCTTGAGCTTCGAGGCCCACGCCGCGCCGGTGGCATGGGGGATCTGTGTGGCGATCGGCACTGCGGGCGTGAAGATGTTGGCGTCGTCTTCCTCGTAGCCGACCTCGTGGCCCATCCAGTAGAGCAGGGTACGCTCCAGGGAGAACCCCCGAATCATCGATGCGCCGTGCTCGCGGTAGCTCGGGAACAGCCAGTCCTCCTCGGCGAGCGCGTGGGCGCTGCCGACCTGTGCGCCTTCCTGACCCGACAGCGGGGGGTAGGTCCCCATCCGGCCCTGGCGCTGGAGGGAAACGGCGCGCTGGTCGAAGTGGCGAACCAAGCGCATCTCGCGATACATCCCCACGAGGGTCTCCTCGTCGAGGTCGGGCGGCTCCACGCCGTCTCGCACCTCGCCGTCCTCGTCGAGGATCCCGAAGCGCTCGCCGGGGTCGCGCTGTAGCGTGCTCACGGGCAAAGCCACCTCGCTGACATACCAACCGACTCGGCCGCCTCGGTTATATCCCTTTTGTAAATGACTTTCCGTGGCTGCCAATCTTGCCAGCCACGTCCGGATAGTTGCTGTTCGTCCGATTTTCGGGCGGGAAAACGACGATCGTTGTTGCCGATCGCGCTCGCTGCGATCGAGTATCGCCACTCCCGGGCGCGCTCGATCGTGGGCGTTCTGTTCGGATGCTCACACCGACCGCGAGGCAGCGCGCGCCGTCGTCCGCGCTTCCTCGACCGACCGACCCTCTCGAATCACTGCGTCGACGAACAGCTCGCCCGCCTTGTACGACGATCGCACCATCGGGCCGCTGGCACAGTAGAGGAAGTCGAGGTCGTCCTCGGCGACCGCCCGCCACGTCTCGAACTTGTCGGGGTGGACGTACGAGCCGACCTCCAGATGGCTTCGCGAGGGCTGGAGGTACTGGCCGAGGGTGACGATGTCGACGTCGGCCTCCCGGAGGTCGGCCAGGGTCTGGTACACCTCGTGGTCGTACTCGCCGAGGCCGAGCATGATCGAGGTCTTGGTGTGGATGTCTGACTCGCGTTCGACCTGTTCGAGCACGGAAAGGGACTGCTCGTAGTTCGCGCGGCGGTCCCGGACGGGCCACTGGAGGCGTTCGACGGTCTCGATGTTGTGGGCGATTACGTCCGGCTCCGCATCGATGATCTGACGCACGCAGTCGGGATCGCCCTGGAAATCGGGGATCAACACCTCGACGAGGATCTCGGGATCGCGCTGCTTGATCGCCTCGATGGTCCGGGCGAAGTGGGCCGCACCCTGGTCGTCGAGGTCGTCGCGGTCGACCGACGTGAGAACGACGTAGTCGAGCCCGATCTCGGCGACGGCGTCGGCGACGTTTGCCGGCTCATCAGGGTCGAGTGGCTCCATTCCCCCAGTCTCGACATCACAGAAGTTACAGCCGCGCGAGCACCGCTCGCCCATCAGCATGAAGGTCGCGGTGCCGGGACCGCTGCCGGCTCCGTCCCCGCCGGACCAGCACTCGCCCATGTTGGGGCAGTTCGCCTCCTCGCAGACGGTGTGGAGGTCGCGCTCGCGGAGCGTGCGCTTGATCTCGGTGAACCGCTCCCCCGAGGGCGGTCGGGTCCTGAGCCAGTCGGGCTTGCGCGCGCGACTCATTGTCCGCTCTCGGGGCCGCGCCGGCAAAAGCGTGGGGTTCGGCGAAGCACACGCTCGCCGTGTGGGCTGTGCAACCACACCAGCACCAGCGATTTCGATGCGGTGTTCTCGGGGGAAATTTAATCAACGGTAGCGCACACAGCTACTGCAACGCCATGTTCGATCTCTCGCCCGAGGAGATAACTGAGGGTTCGCTGGGACGTGCGCTTCTCACGCTCGCTGCCCCGTTGCTGGTCCAGAACCTCGTCCAGGTGGTCCAGCAGGTGGTCGATCTGTTCTGGCTCGGACGGCTGAGTTCGGTCGCGGTCGCCGCGGTCGGGCTCGCGCTCCCGGTGGTCGCGCTGCTGTTCGCGTTCGTCATCACCGCTCCGTTCGTCGGCACGCAGGTGCTCGTTTCCCAGCGGATCGGCGGCGAGGACGTCCCCGCAGCACGACGGACCGCCGCCACGGGTCTCGGCCTCGCGCTCGTGCTCGGGATCGCCGGCGGCCTCACCCTCAGGGTGGGTGCGGGCCCGCTGACCGATCTCCTCACACTCACTCGCGGTGGAGCCGGCGGCGCGGTGGCGCGGTCCACGACCGTCTATCTCGGGGTGCTCGCGCTTGGGCTCCCCTTCGCCGCCGCGAGCGACGCGGTCGAGGGGGCGTTCATCGGGTGGGGTGACTCGCGCGCGCCGCTGTACATCTCGATCGCCACGGTCGGCACGAACCTCGCGCTCGATCCCGTCCTGATCTTCGGATGGGGACCCGCACCCGCACTCGGGATTCGCGGCGCGGGTCTCGCCACGATCGCGGGCTACGCTGTGGGGTTCGCACTCGCGGTGGCGCTCGCCCTCGCCGGCCGCAACGGCGGGATGTACTCGCGCGCGGCCGCGGCGTTCGATCGCGACGAGCTCCGCGAACTCCTGGACGTCGGCGCGCCGGTCGCGGGCCAGGGCGCGGTCAGACAGGTCGTCCGGGTGCTGATCGTCGCGGTCGCGTTCGCCGCCGGCGGTGCGGCGGGGCTCGCGGCGTACACCGTCGGCGCACGGATCGCCTCGATCGCGTTCATTCCGGCGATCGGGCTCCAGCAGGCCACCCAGAGCGTCGTCGGGCAGAACCTCGGGGCCGAACTGCCGGACCGGGCGCGGCGCGCGACCTACCTCGGAGTGGCGATCGCGGCCGTGGGGCTCGCGGTCATCGGACTGGCCCAGTGGCTCGTTCCGACTGCTGTCGCCACCGCGCTCGCCCCCGACCTCACCGACCGCGCGCTCGCGTTCTCGGTCGAGTACCTCCGGATCCTCGCCTACGGCTACCCCGCGATCGGTGCGGCATACATTTTCGAGGCGGGGTTCAACGGCGCACGGCGCACCCGCACCAGCTTCGTCGCGACGGTCCTCCAGTTCTGGGCCGTTCGCCTCCCGATCGCGGCTGGGGCCGGCGTACTGCTGGGCGTCGGCGTGGTCGCGGTGTTCTGGGCGGTCACGATCTCGAACATCGTGGCCGCGGTCGGGCTCGCGCTCTACTACCGCTACGAGACGTCGAGCGGCATGCTTCAGCGCGCGACCGAACGCGCCATCGCCGCGGACTGACCGTCGGCGGACCACTGAAGACGCCGGGCGACGATGTTCCTCCCATGAGCGCGCCGGCAGCATCCACGGGGCGGCTTCGACGGGGGTGGGACTACTACCGCCGCTACACGAAACGACGAACCGGCGTCCACGCGGCGGCAGCAGCCGCCCTGACGGCGTTCGGGCTGCTGGCCACCGTTCACCCCGGATTCATCGCCGTCGCGATCGCGTCGTACCTCCTCCCACCGATCTACCTCTATCTCACCGGCGATGACCTCGCTAGCGACGAACGAACGGCGACCCGCACCGATCGGGAGGCTCGACGCAGCGCTGTCGGGGATGCCGACGTGGATGCGGACGGGAGCGATGGCGACGCTGATGCCGATGCGGACGGCATCGATACCGACACCGATACGGATGGTGTGGATACCGACACCGATGCAGACGGCACGGACACGGATACGGACTCCGACGGTGCCGACACCGATTCGGACTCGGACGGGTAGTCACCTCTCGCCCTGAACGGCTCTTCTGACTACCGTTGCGGGTGTTTCCAGCTGCGTCACCGAGCCGGGCCGAGCGCCCGAGCGACGGGTAAGGAAACGCCTTTGGCCGCCCCACTCTCACCGTCGAGGCACGTGATTACCTCCGTCGTTTCGCGCCGCTCACGACGTGTCTCTGGAGACTGCTGGAGGCCATCGCCGTGAACGCCGTCGTTTCGCTCCGCTCACGACGGGCTCATGCGAAGCACCCCAGGAGGTGCTTCGCATGAACGTCGCCGAGACCGTCCCCGCGTTCGCCGACGCGTTCGCCTTCGAGTCGTTCAACCGGATGCAGCGCGAGGCGCTGCCGGCGATTCTGGAGGGCGACGAGAACGTGGTCGCGAGCGCGCCCACCGCCAGCGGGAAGACCGCACTCGCCGAGCTCGCGATCTGCAGATGTCTCGATGCGGGCGACACCGCCCTCTTCATCGCGCCGCTGCGCGCGCTCACCAACGAGAAGGAGTCGGAGTGGGAGCGCTTCGAGGACCTCGGCTACTCGGTGTACGTCGTCACCGGCGAGCGCGACCTCAGCCCCCGCCGAGCCGAGCGCGCGGACATCCTCGTGATGACGCCCGAGAAGGTCGATTCGGCGACACGGAAGCACGACTCCCCCAGATACGGGTTCATCACCGACGTCGCGTGCTGTGTCATCGACGAGGTCCACCTCCTCGACTCCGAGCGCCGCGGCAGCGTGCTCGAAGTCACGATCTCGCGGCTCCGGCGGCTCTCGGCACCCAGAATCGTCGCACTCTCGGCCACGATGCCGAACGTCGACGAGGTCGCCGAGTGGCTCGACGCTCCTCCCGAATCGACGTTCGACTTCGGCGAGGAGTATCGTCCTGTCGAGCTCGAAGCCGACGTTCGGACCTACACCCACGGCGAGAACGCCTTCGCCGACAAGTACCGCCGGCTGTACCGCGCGCTCGATCTCGCCGAGGAGCACATCCGCGACGACGGCCAGGCGCTCGTCTTCGTCGCCTCCCGCCAGGATACCGTCCGTGCGGCCGAGAAGGCCCGGGACGAACTCGCCTCGCGGGACGTCCCGATCGGCGCGCGCGGCGACTACGATTTTCATACCGAGACCCAAGTTTTGGAGAACCAGACGCTCCGGAACTCGGCGCTCGATGGCGTTGCCTTCCACCACGCCGGCCTCTCGAAATCCGACAAGGATCACGTCGAGGAGTGGTTCCGGCAGGGGAAGATACAACTCCTCTTCTCGACCTCGACGCTCGCGTGGGGCGTCAACCTCCCCGCTCGGTGTGTCGTGATTCGGGATACGAAATACCACGACCCCCTGGAGGGCGAGGTCGACATGAGTCCGCTCGACGTGCTCCAGATGCTCGGACGGGCGGGCCGGCCAGGCTACGACGACGCGGGCTACGCGCACGTGGTCTGTGACGGGAGCGACGCCGAGAAGTATCGTCGTCTGCTCCGCGACGGGAAGGAGATCGAATCGCATCTCACCGCGGACCTCGACACCCACCTCAACGCCGAGATCGCGATGGGCACGATCGGGGACGTCGGCGACGTGATGGACTGGCTCGAAACCACGTTCGCGTTCGTCCGGGCGCAGAGCAGCTCGAACCCCGACGCGGTCGACGACTTGCGCGAGGCGGTCCGCGAGACGCTCGCCGAACTCCGGGAGCGTGGGTTCGTCGCGACCGACGGCCTCCGGGTGTCGGCCACACCGTTGGGAACGCTCGCTTCTGCCTACTACCTCCGGCTCCCGACCGCGAGCCGGTTCGAGGAGCTGGCGGGGGCGGATCCCAGCACCGACGAAATCCTCGCGACCGTCGCCGCCAGTGCGGAGTTCGACAGCGTGAACGCACGCCAGGCCGAGCGCGACGCGATCGACGACGTGCTCGGCTCCCGTGGAAAGGATCTCGACTCGGGAACCCGCAAGGTGCTCGCGATCCTCGACGCCAGCACGACCGGTTCGACCCCCACCGAGCTTCGGAGCGACGCGTGGGTCATCCGGCAGAACGCGCTCCGGCTGCTCGCGGCGCTGCGGGCGTTCCTCGATCGGTTCGGTGGGCCACGCGAGGCGAACCGCGCGAGCCGCGTGGCTGCGCGCGTCGAGAACGGCGTGAGCGAGGCTGCCGCCGCGCTCACCGCGATCGACGGCGTCGGGCCGGGCCGGGCGAGCAAACTCGCCGGGGAGGGCATCGAGACGCCTTCCGACGTGGTCGCCGCCGGCACCGCGGGGCTGGTCGACGCCGGACTGAGCGAGGGCGTCGCCGAACGCGTCGTCGAGAGCGCGCGCGAACTCCCCCGGATCGAGATCGAGTGGGGCGAGTTCCCCGAACGGATCGCGCGTGGCGAGAACGACCCCCGCGAGGTCACGATTACGAACCACGCCGGCGGCGCGCGCGCCGGTCTCCGGGTGACGGTGAACGACGTCGAGATGACCGCGACCGACTCCTATCTCGGCAGCGAGACGGTGCCCGTGCCGGTGTTCGGCGGCGACCCCGATACACTCACCTTCGCTGTCGAGGTGATCTTCCCCGAACTCCCGCTCGAACCGGTCACCGAAACCAGAACTGTGTGGGTCGACTGATCCTCGGCGTCACGTCGTGACCTCTCGTGGTGTGCTCCCCTCGATCGCGGACTCGTCCGATAGCGGCGGTGGCCCGAGAGAACCGGGTGTCGGGTGATCCGAGCCGCTATACGGCTGCTGTGCGGTTGCGTGTGGGTGGCGCGCGGCGAGCGCGCTGCGGTGTGTGAGCGCGCTCGCGCGCGAGGGATGAACGACAGGCGGCGCGAACGAAGTGAGCAGCGAGGGACGCTTCGCGTCCCTCGGGCAGCCGACGCGAAGCGCCGGCGACGCCGCCGAACGCGCGAACGGGGAGCAAAGCGCCCCGTGAGCGAAGCGAGCGGAGCGAGCGAAGTGAATCGGCTGGGGAGGCCCGTGGCCCGGGTGCGGTCTGCGGGGCGGTGGCGGTTTTCATTTGTGTCGGCACTCTTGGTTCGTGTCCCGTTCCAATCTACCCAACCTAGTCATGAACGAACACTTCGATATCAACTCGCGGTTCGTCTCCCGTTTTGGGATTCGTCATGCAAGCAGCCTACTCCGAGTTCCTGCGGAAACGGGGCTACTCAGCCGCGATGCTGTTGTAGAAGACATACAAAGCATACACCGCGACGAAGACGGCCGCCACACCCACTATCGCACCGATCCCGGCAGTGGGGGTTCCGGTGAGCAGGTAGCCAGCGACCAGCACGAACAGCACCAGCCCGACGAGCACGCCGAGCTGTCGGAGTACGTCGAGCTTCCCGCTATACCTGTCCAACTCCATACGCCGTTTCGTGTCCCTGGTAACAAAAATCCACGTCTCTCTCGTTGTGAGTTATCACGGTCTCGCTCCCGATTACCGCGCGAGCAGTGCCGCCCGGAGTTCCTGGGGCCCGTCGACGACGCTATCCGCCGCCGCGAGGTCGAGTTCCTTCGCGTTCGCACCGCGGTAGCCAATGCAGGTCATCCCGACCGCCGTGGCCGACGCCACGCCGTGGGTCGAATCCTCGACCGCGACGCAGTCGGTGGGATCGAGCGCGAGTTCGTTGGCCGCATGGCGGTAGACGTCGGGTTCGGGCTTGCCAGGCCCGTCGATGTCTTCGGCCGAGACGGTCGCGTCGAAGCCCGTCAGTTCGAACCGATCGCACACCAGGTCGATCCACTCGGGCGGCGAGGAGGAGACGATCGCGAGGCGCGTCCCTCGATCCCGGAGCGTGCCACAGAGATCGCGAAAGCCGTCCATGAGCGCGGCGCGCTCGGTGTAGACCTCGCGGGCGGCCGCCTCGTAGATCCCGAGGAACTCCTCGCGGTCGACGGTCACGCCGTACTCGTCGTCGAGGTAGTCGTAGACCTCGCGGTAGTTCATTCCGGTGATCTCCGCGGCCTGGAGGTCGGGGACGCCCGCCGCGGGGAAGATGCGCTCCTCCTCGATCTCGGCCCAGTAGCGCTCGGAGTCGACGATCACGCCGTCCATGTCGAACAGTACGGCTTCGTCGACACTCGACCTGTCAGCACTCATTGCTTGCTCGAACACCCAGCCCAGCAAATGAACTCCGGTTCGATTCCGTTTCCGCTCCTCCATCGCGCTTCCTTCGAAATGCGAACCCCGATCGGGCTCTGACAGCGGGGAGTGACTGCTGGTAACCGAGAAAACATCGAAAGACAAACAACTCGTCGTTCCACACTTGCTCCATGCCGACTGCCGAGACGAACGGGATCCAAACGTACTACGAAGAATACGGCGACGGTCCGCCGGTTGTATTTCTTCACGGTGCGTGGGGTGACCACCGTCTCTGGGCCGAGCAAGTCCGCTCGCTCGCCACGGACTACCGAATCATCGTGTACGACCTCCGGGGACACGGCCGAACCGGTGGCTCCGAGCTCGATTCCTACACGATGCGATCGTACGTCGAGGATCTCAATGCGCTCGTTACGACCCTCGACCTCGACAGGCCAGCGATCTGTGGGCGGTCAATGGGCGGAATGGTTGCGCTGGCATATGCCGCTGCATATCCGGATACTATCGGTGCTCTCTGTACGTTGGGAGCGGAAACGCCGGAAGCTCAGACGCGCGGTGAGTGGGTCGAGCGACGGGCGCTACCGAAACTCATCGATGTACTGTCGACGGTCGTCGACCGCGACCGGCTCATGGCAGTGATGCACCGGATCGACGAATGGCGATACGACCCGAGAGGCGCTGGCGATATGGAGGAGATCGAGCGCATTCTGCGAAGTCATGCGGAAGAATTTCCAAAACCTTCGGCAGATGAGTCGACGAAAATCCGCAAAGCAGTGGAGTCATACCCTTCGGAGTCTATCGATTACTCGTCGATCCTCGTTCCGTCATTGATTCTCTATGGGGAATACGAGATACCGCTGATTCGCCGTCATGCGAAATACATGGAGAACGTCATTCCCCACGCCGAAGCGAGTCGAATACCGAACGCCGGTCACGTTTCCACCGTCGATAGTCCCGAGTTCGTCGTCGAGTCGCTTCGTGAACTCCTCGCTTCCTCGCTCGAACGCGTATCCGGATAAGCGCCATCTCGCGACGTTGGCGATTGCGTCCATGAGCACACTATTCACAGCCAGACAAGGCGCTTCCCGTTCGTTTCCGTCGGCGAAGGTTTACACCCGAAGCCGTGACCATCCCGGGCCATGTCCGACGGCATCCGGGTGTTCGCCGGCGACTGCACGATCACCGCCGAGGGCGACCGTGCCCACGAGCAGCGCGGCGACGTCGTGGTGGTGGTCAAACCCGACGACACGGTGTTGGTCCACGATCGCGACGGCTATCAGCCCGTGGCGTGGCTCACCCGCCCCGAGACGCTCGCGTACGACGGGACGAGTACCGAGGAGTTCTCGCTCACCGCGATCGACGGCGATTCGCGCCTCCGGGTCGTCGCCAACGATCGGTACGGGCTCGCGCGCTACCCCGCCTCCGCTGCCGGCGCGCCGGTCGGGGACTGTCCCGACTGTGCGGAGGCGCTCGTCCGCGCGGACGGCGCGGTGACGTGTCTCGACTGCGAGGCACGGTACGGCCTGGCGGCGGGCGCGGACGTGCTCGACGACCGCTGCGAGGCGTGTGGCCTCCCGACGATGCGCGCCGAGCGCGGGCGCGCGTTCACGCTCTGTGTCGATCGGGAGTGCGAGTCGCTCGACGGCGCAGTGAAAGCGGCGTTCGACCGCGCGTGGGACTGCCCCGACTGTGGCGGCGATCTCCGGGTGATTCGGGAGGGCGGGCTCCTCGCCGGCTGCGACAACTACCCCGACTGCGAGACCGCCTTTTCCTTCCCGACCGGCATCGTCGACGGCGAATGCGGCTGTGGGCTGCCCAAATTTTCGACCCCGAGTGGAACGCGGTGTCTCGACGCGACCTGCGAGCGCGCCGGCTGAGTGCAGTTCGGCCCTGTCGACGCGCCCGGACCGGTGGACCACAGCCCCTATGTCCGCCCACGGCGCGACACCTGGTATGGAGGGACGGCTCGATGGCGACGTCGTGATGGTCGGGGGCGACGCTCGCCAGCGCTTTTACGATTCCAGTGGGTACGGCCGACCCACGGGCGATGGGGTTGCGCTCGCGCCGGTCGAGGCCGCTCACCTGCTCTTTCGCGGCGATCTCGACGCGGTCGACGGGATGGGGTTTCGTGAGTTCCTCGGCGTCGAAGACTGCGTCGTCCGATTTCTGGTCTACAAGGACTTCCGCGAGCGCGGATTCTACCTCTCGCCCGCGCGCGAGGGCTGGATCGACGTGGGCGACAGCGACGTCGCGTCCGACGCCATCCCTGACAGCCACGGCGGTGACGCCGACGCCCAGGCCGGTCCCGATCTGATCGTCTACCCGCAGGGCAAAGGGCCGTGGGACGACGCGATCGCCTACCGGATCCGGGTCGTCGGCGAGCGCGAGTCGATCCGGGCGTCGAGCCTCGGACACTGCGTCCTCGCGGTCGTCGACGAGGAGAGCGAGATCACCTACCTCGACACCACCCGTCCCGCCGTCGACGGATCGACGGCGTACGACGCACCGACCGACGTTGTGGGTGATCTCCTCGCGGATCGTGCGGTCCTCTGGGACCCGCCCGACGAACTCTACGGGGCGGCCTTTTACGGTCAACGCCTCGCCGGCCGCGGGGCCGAGGACGGTCCGCTCCAGCTCTCCCTCGTCGAGACCGCCTTTCTCCTCGGCGAGGGCGCGATCGATCTCGGCGTCGATCTCACCAGGGTCGTCGACCGGGGTCGACGGGTCGAGGGCGATCGATTCGACCGCCGGCTTGCGGTGTATACGGCGCTCCGCGAGGCCGGCGTCGTCCCGAAGACCGGGTTCAAGTTCGGCGCGGACTTCCGGACCTACGCCGACGTCGAGAGCGTCGACGACCTCGGTCACTCCGAGCGGCTCGTCCGGGCGCTACCCGCCGATCACGCGTTCGCGCCGCGCGAACTCTCGCTCGACGTCCGCCTGGCCGGCGGGGTCCACAAGCGGATGACGTTCGCGCTGACGACCCCGACCGGTGACGTCGACTGGCTCGCCGTCGAGCGGCTCACGCCCTGACTACTTCGGGACGTACACCAGCGGGGCGTGGTGCCACGCCCACCGCACGTCCGGTCGGTCGGCGATCGTGAACGCGCTCCGCGGCCACGTGCCGAGCGTCTCGTAGATCCGCTCGCGTGAGAGTACGCTGTCGCCGTCCAGCAGCGCGCCGAACCGCTCGGTGTACTGGTCGGGATCGAACACGAACGGGTGGTCCACGTTGGCGTGCGGGTCGTCGGCCGCGACTAGGCAAAAGTCGCGGGCCGCACGGTTCATGTAGTTGCACACGAGTGCGCCGCCTGGTGCGACCGCCGCATAGAGGTTTTCCAGTGTCCGCTCCACGTCCCGCACGTACTGGAGCGTAAAGTACGAGAAGACGATGCCGAACTCGCGATCGGGGTCGAACGTCGGGAGCGTCGCTTGCTCGAAACGGACGTTTTCGACGCCCTCCCGCTCGGCGCGGTCGCGGTTCCGCTCGACGACCGGGGCGGCTGTGTCGTAGCCGACGACCGTCTCCGCGAGGCGGTCGGCCGCCGTGAAGGTCGTGACGCCGGCTCCACAGCCCACGTCCGCGACGCCTGGCGGTGCGTCGAACCGATCGACGAACTCGGGCAACACGTCCGCTGCGTGGTGGCTGCTCGGGCTCGCTTCCTCGCGTTTCTCCTCGTCGGCGTCGGTCCAGTACGCGTCCCAGTCGAAGGCGTCTCCGGTGGCTCCGCTACTCATGCGTTCGTCCCCACGAACCGTTCGATGTCGGCGTAGACTCCCTTCGCGTTGTCGTCGAGCCACGTCGGCATCGCGTCGATCCACCGGAGTTCCCACGGGTTGTCCTCACACAGCCCGTTGAGGGACGCGTCGGGATCGGCGAACGATCCGCCGAAGACGACGTGGTGGGTCCGTGATCGAGCTTCGCCGTCCACGCGGTGTTCGACCTCACGGACACACCGCACGTCGTCGAGGGTCACTCCGATGCCGGCCATTCCTTCTACTCGTTCCCGGCCGACTGCCGCCCAGTCACCGTCCGGCTCAACCGTCTCGTTCGGCAGGATCGCGTGGTTCTCCTCAGGTTGGACGACGACCAGCACTCGTCCGTCTGGATCGGCTATCCCGACGATAACCCGTCCTGCGGCGTCGGTTTCACAGTGGTCCGCGCCGTCGTGTTCGTAAGTCTGGTGCTCGAACGCGACGCCATCGCGTTCCGCGAGTGCTTCGGGGTCCATTGTGATCTGGCCGTCACCGTCCGTGCTGTCTGCTGTGTCGATTGCGTGTTCGTGCATGTCTGTGATGATCGCTGTTCGCGCCGTTCGAACCGTCCTCTCTCCGGCATCGATCACAGGAACCGCTCGACATCGGCACGGCGGCCGGTCCCGTCCGCTTCGAGCCATCCCGGCACCGTCTCGACCCATCGAAACTCCCAGTCCGCCTCGTCGAAGCCGTCCGTCACCGTATCGTCGGCGATGGATCCTTCGACGACAACGTGGTGCGTTTGTGATTGCTTCTCGCCGTCAACGACGTGTTCTACCTCGCGGACTGCCCGCGCGCCGTCGAGTGTCGTGTCGGTACCGGTCATCTCCTCGATCAGCCACCGACCGACCGCTGCCCAGTCGCCACCTGGATCGACCGCCTCGTTCGGCAGGACCGCGAACTCGTCCTCGGGGTTGACGACGAGGAGCAACCGTCCATCGGCGTCCGTGATACCGACGACGACCCGTCCCACGGCGTCGGTTTCACAGTGCTCTACGTCGTCGCGCTCGTACGTTCGTTGTTCGGACGCCACCCCACTCCGCTCGGCCACCGCTGTTGGATCCATTATCGTCCACCTGTCATCCCTCTCTCCGTCCACCGTGTCGGCTGTGTGTCCTGTCATGCTCGTGGCTGTCGCTACTCGCCGCTCGATACGTCACCGCTAAATCGACGCCACCGTGGCTCTTCGGTGGCTTCTCGTCGTATTAGCTGCTCCGACAAAAACTTGTCGACTATCGGAATTTTACTCTTCGCTTACTACTTCGAACGCCGTGGATTTAGTTCTTTCCCCGATGTGTGGACGGTTGCGGGGAACGAACCCTTTTTGCGCGAACCTGCCCGATCCCGAGACGAAATGGCCGACGATCACCGCGACGGGGACGACGCCTCGTCCGAGCGCTTGGGCGAGGGCGAGCGCTTCCGGCGCGACGACCGTGAGTCCCGGCAGAGCGTGGCGGACGCATCGGCGCTCCGCTCCGACGGCGTCCGCGCGAGCAAAGCGAGGTGCGAACGGAGTGAGCACCTCGATGCGAACGGCGAGGTACGAGCCGTGAGCGAAGCGAGCGCGGGCTCGTCAGAGCTTCGCTCTGACGGTGGAACCGCCACCGGAGCCGACGAGACGACGCTCGACCCGTGGGGTTCCTCGACGGTCGCGGACTACCGAAACCTGTTCGAGGAGTTCGGGATCGAGGCGTTCGACGACCTCCTTCCCACGGTTCCGGCCCCACACTACCTGATGCGCCGGGGGGTCATCTTCGGCCACCGTGACTACGACCGCGTGCTGGCGGCACTCGACGCGGGTGAGCCTGCCGCCGCACTCTCGGGGTTCATGCCGACCGGCGATCCTCACATCGGTCACAAGCTCGTCTTCGACGAACTGGTCTGGCACCAGGAGCGCGGCGCGGACAGCTATGGACTGATCGCCGATCTCGAAGCCCACAGCGCACGCGGGCTCGACTGGGACGAGATCGACGAGCACGCCCGTGATTACCTCCTCTCGCTCGTCGCGCTCGGGTTCGATCCCGATGAGGGCGAGCTCTACCGCCAGTCAGACAACCGCCCGCTTCAGGACCTCGCCTTCGAGCTCGGCGTCGAGACCAACCTCTCCGAACTGGAAAGCATCTACGGGTTCGGCGGCGAGACCGACGTCTCACATATGCAGTCGGTCGTGACCCAGATGGCGGACATCCTCTACCCCCAACTCGACGAACCGAAACCCACGGTGATCCCGGTCGGGCCGGATCAGGATCCCCACGTTCGCCTCGCACGCGACCTCGCGGCGCGGATGCGCTTCTTCGGCGTGACGGCGGCGTACGCGAGCTTCGAGGCCGATCGCGAGGAACGCCACCTCATCGCCGCGGCCTACGAGGCACTCTCGTCGAACGCCGAACCTGGGGCTGAGGACGACCCCGATCCGGTCCGGTGTGTCGAGGCCGCCGAGTGGCTCGCGGAGCGAGCCGAGGCCGACGCTGACGACGCTGACTTGGATGCCACTACCCGTGAGAGTGCCATCGAGAAGCTCCGCGCCGCCGGCAAGGAGCCGCTCAGGCCACGGACGCGATTCCTCGATCGCAACGCGACCGACGAGGCGTTCGAAGCGCTCATCGAGGCGATCGACGGCGAGAAACGCGTCTACGACGAACACATCGATAGCTTCGATCTCGCACTCGATGCGGCCGACGACCTCGCGCGCGAGGTCGAACTCGACCACGGCGGCTACGGCTTTCTCGCGCCGTCGTCGATCTACCACCGCTTCATGACTGGGCTGACTGGAGGAAAAATGAGTTCGTCGATCCCGGCGAGCCATATCAGCCTGCTCGACGACCCCGAAACGGGCTACGACAAGGTAAAATCCGCGACGACGGGCGGACGCGAGACGGCCGAACGCCAGCGCGAACTCGGTGGCGAGGCCGACGAATGTCCGGTGTACGAGCTCTACGCCTACCTCCTCGCTGCGGACGACGACGAGTTCGCCACAGAGGTCTACGAAGAGTGTGTCGGTGGCGAACGGCTGTGTGGCGGGTGCAAGGAACAGGCCGCCGAACTGATGGCCGAGTTCCTCGAAGAACACCAGGAGAAACGAGCGGAGGCCGAAGAGGTCCTCGACGGTCTCGACATCGACCTCGATACCGAGCGAGCCTGACAGCTCTCGGGGGACGAGATCGACGCTCCTCGCTGTCGACGAACGGATTTGCGTGCTCTCGTCACAGAATCTAGTGACGACGGCCGACTCGTCGAAACCAAATCACGACACAAATGAGAGCCGCAGGCCACACACCTCCCCAGCCGACTCCCTCGTTCGCTCACTCCATTCGCTTCACTCGGTCATCCCTCGCGCGAGTCGCGCCTTCGGCGCTCCCGCGCGCCACCGCCCGCAGGCGATCGAGCTCTCGATGACAGTTCATCCGTAGCTCTCCTCTTCGTAGTAGAGATCGGGGACGCCGAGCGGTTCGATCACCTCCCGGACGCTGTTGCACATCGCGCCGATGCCACAGACGTACACCTCGGCGTTTTCGGGGTCGATCCGCGCGTCGATGTCTTCGGCAGGCTCGCTGCCGACGAACTCCGTGGTGTCGGGCGGCAGTGTGTCGGTATCGACGCAATCGGGATCGAGATACTTCAGGAGGGTGTGCTGGACGTACTCGGTCTCGCCGTCCCAGTCGCCCATGTACTCCTCCCGGCTGCACGTCATCACCGGATGGAAGTTGTCGTGCTCGTCGGCGAGGTCGAGAAACGCCTCGCGGTACGGCAGGTCGTCCTCCCACGACGAGCCGAGGAACAGCCAGACGTCGCGTTTCTCGCCCTCGTACTCGTCGAGGCCTTCCTCGAAGACGTAGTCGATCATGCTCTTGAACGGGGCCGCGCCGGTCCCGGTGGCGACGAACACGAGGTCGCGCTCGGAGGGGTCCTGGAGCATGAACTCGTCGCCGTAGGGGCCGCGAACGAAGATGTCGTCGCCCTCGACGGTGCGATCACAGAGGTCGGGCGTGAGCTCCCCGTCGGGCACACGTCGGATACAGAGTTCGAGCACCTCACGGTTCGGCGAACTCGCAATGGAGTAGACTCGCGGTGCCTCCTCCTCGTAGCTGATCCGCACGTACTGGCCCGGCACGAACTCGAACGGCTCCTCGGGCCGGAAGCGGAGTCGGAGCAACGACGGGTACGATCGCTCGGCCCGCTCACGGAGCGCCTCGACCTTCGACGCCATCGTTTCGGCGAGATGATCCTTGCCCGTCGCCGCGAGCCGCTCGATGGCGTCGTCCCACGCGTCGGCGTCGGTCACGTCGCCCGGTGGCTCGTCGCCGAGGGTCTCGACGAGCATCTCGCGGTCGGCGTCGAGCGCCGCCTCGATCTCGTCGTCGCGCTCGCGATCCATCGCTGTCGTGGACGTCACGACCGCGTGCTGGTTCTCGATCTCCGCCTCGTCCGCCTGTGCCTGGGAGAGACGTTTCGGGGCCATCTGTCGTTTGTCGGGTCGCGCCCGTCCCTGTTAGCTCTTCTGTGGAGACGATCGGGACCACTCGGCCGTGATCCGCGTTCTCTCGACCCGGAAGACTTTTGCCGGAGAGCGAGTCACTCGCTGACATGGTAGCCGAACCTCGCGTCGGACGCCTCGGAGACCGACCATCGACTGCGATCCGGCGGTTCGGCGTTCGCTTTTTCTTCGCGAGCTAACGGGCGGTGGACCTCGTAGCGGTTTGCGGGCGAACCCGCTCGGTCGGCATCGGAACCGTTAGTTGAACGACCCTCGGTACACCTCACATCATGCAACTCCCCGAAGCCCAGGTCGCGGTGCTCGAAGCCGCGAGCGCGAACGACGCACAGTCGATCGACCATCTCGCCGAGGAAACCGATCTCGAACCGGCCACCGTCGCCGGTGCGGCGTTCGCCCTCGAAGAGGAGGGTCTCGTCGGCGTTACCGAACGTACTGAGACCTCGGCGACGCTCACAGATGAAGGCCGTGAGTATCTCGAAAACGGCCTCCCCGAGACCGAACTCTTCAGAGCCGTTCAGGAGACCGGTAGCGAGACCGACCTCGGGAGCGCGATCGACGCGGCGGGCCTCGACGGCCCGCAGGTCGACATCGCGCTCTCGAACTACGCCCGAAAGGGATATGGCTCGGTCGAAAGCGGAACGATCACCGCCGACGCGGACGCCGATCCCGACGCCGACCCCGAGCGCCGCGTGCTCGCGACGCTCGCCGACAAGGAATCAGTCGCGGACGAGTCGGTGCTCGATCGGCTCGCGAGTCGAAACCTGATCGAGCGCCACGAGACCACCTATCGGGAAGTCTGGCTCACCGACGACGGGATCACCGCGCTGATGGAGGGCGTCGAGACCGCCGATACGGTGGGCCAGATCACCTCCGAACTCCTCACCACCGGCGAGTGGGAGGATGTCGAGTTCGCCGAGTACAACGTCGCAGCCGACGCCGAGGCGGCTCACGGCGGCCGGACCCACGTCCTCCGGCGGACCGCCGAACGCGTGAAGGACGTGCTCGTCGGCATGGGGTTCGAGGAGATGGCCGGCCCGCACGTCGACGCCGACTTCTGGATCCACGACTGTCTGTTCATGCCGCAGGATCACCCCGCCAGAACCCACTGGGGCCGCTTCGAGATGGACCAGCCGACCGCGATCGACGACCTCCCCGAGGATCTCGTCGATCGCGTCCGCGAGGCCCATCGAGACGGCGTCGGTCCCGACAGTGACGGGTATCACTCGCCGTGGGACGTCGAGTTCGCGCGCGAACTCGCGCTCCGTGGTCACACCACGTCGTTGTCGTCACGGTATCTCTCGGGCTTCGAAGTCGGCGAGCTAGAGCCGCCACAGCGCTTCTTCAGCGTGGAGAAGGTGTACCGCAACGACACTCTCGACGCGACCCATCTCCTCGAGTTCTTCCAGATCGAGGGCCTGGTGATGGCCGAGAACCTCTCGGTGCGCGACCTGATGGGCACGTTCAGGGAGTTCTACGAGCAGTTCGGGATCACCGATCTGGAGTTCAAGCCGACGTACAACCCCTACACCGAGCCGAGCTTCGAACTGTTCGGCGAGCATCCCGTGACGGGTGAGATCGTCGAAATCGGCAACTCCGGACTCTTTCGCCCGGAGATGCTCGAACCGCTCGGGGTCGACTGCGACGTGATGGCGTGGGGGCTCGCGCTCGAACGCCTCCTGATGCTCACCCACGGGTTCGAGGACATTCGAGATGTCCACGGCACGCTGGTCGATCTCGACTTCCTCCGGAACGCGGAGGTGGTGTACTGATGGCCGTCGTCGACGTCGATCCCGACGAACTCCGACGGTTCACCGGCCACGACGAGAAGTCGAACGAGGAACTCCGTGAGGACCTGTTCGAACTCGGCCTCGAATACGAGGGCGAGACCGACGAGGGGCTCATGCAGCTGGAGTTCGAGGCCGACCGGCTCGACCGCCTCTCGGTCGAGGGGATCGCGCGCTCGCTCCGCTACCAGTACGGCGACGACCGGGGGGTGTACGTCCCGCGAACCAACGACGCCGACTGGACGATCGAGGTCGATCCCTCGACGCCCGACGAGCGGCCGTACGTCACCGGCGCGGTGATCCGGGGCCTCGATCTCGACGGGGCGGGCCTTGACTCGCTGATCCAACTCCAGGAGAAACTCCACGCCACGATGGGTCGCGGGCGCGCGAAGGGGGCCATCGGGATCCACGACCTCACCATGCTGAAGGGCCAATCCCTCGCCGAGGGCGCGGACAACTCGATCACGTATCGCGGGATCGATCCCGAGCAAGACAGCTTCGTCCCGCTCGATAGCCACGCCGAACTCACGCCCGCCGAAGTGCTCACCGACCATCCGACCGGCGAGACCTACGCCGACCTGATCGCCGAGTACGAGCGCTACCCCGCGATCTACGACGATCTCGGGCTCTTTTCGTTCCCACCGGTGATCAACGGTCGCCGAACCGAGGTGAACACCGAGAGCCGGGAGCTGTTCGTCGAACTCACGGGGACCGACCAGTGGACCATCGATCGAATGTGCGCGATCGTCTGCTACGCGCTCGACGCCCGCGGCGCGACGGTCGAGCGCGTGACCGTCGAGTACCCCGATCACACGCTCGATCGGCCCGATTTCGAGATTTCCGAGAAGACCGTCCCCCACGAGCGGATCGAGCGCTCCCTCGGCGTCCCGCTCGACGAGCACGAGGTGGTGGACCTCCTCGAACGCTCGGGCCTCGACGCCGAGACGTCGGACGGTGGCGGTGGGGACGGCGAAAGCAACGGAGGCCGGGTCTACGACGTGTCGATTCCCCCCTACCGTGTCGACGTGCTCCATCCGGTCGACGTGATCGACGACATCGGCCGCGCGTACGGGTTCAACGAACTGGAGCCGCAGTACCCCGACGTGAGCACCGTCGGCGGTCGCCACGAGCGCTCGCGCCGGGAACGCGCCATCCGGGACACCCTCGTGGGCCTCGGGTTCGAGGACCTGCTCGACTTCCACCTCATCGGCGAGGCCGAGAACTTCGATCGGATGGGCCTCTCCCCGGACGACGACGCGTTCGGCGCGGTCGAACCGACGACCATCGCGGAGCCGTACAGCCAGGAGTACGGGATGGTCCGGACGTGGGCGCTGCCCTCGCTCGTGATGGTTCTGGAGAACAACACCCACCGACGCTACCCCCAGGATCTCGCCGAGGTCGGCCTCGCCGCCCACGTCGATAGCGAGGAGAACACGAACGTCGCTGAGGAACGCCACGTCGCTGGCGTGCTCGCGCGGACCGACGCCTCCTACGAGGACGCGAAGGGGAGGCTGAACGCGCTCGCGCGCGCGTTCGATGTCGAACTCGCGACGCCCGCGATCGACCATCCGTCGTTCATCGACGGTCGCGCCGCGAGCGTGGTGCTCGACGGTGAGCAGGCGGGTGTTATCGGCGAACTCCATCCGGAAGTCCTGGTCGAGCACGGTCTCGAACTGCCCGTAGCAGCGTTCGAGTTCCGTGCCGACGCGCTCCGGTAACCCTCGTTATCCGAGATCAGCCCCGACCGCCTCCTCGACGCTCTCGAACCCATCGCGCTCCAGCAGTTCAAGCAGTCCGTGATTGATGTCGCGCGCGAGCGACGGCCCCTGATAGACGAGTCCGGTGTAGAGCTGCACCAGCGACGCGCCCGCGCGGAGCTTCCGGTAGGCTCCGGCCGCGCTCGACACGCCGCCGACCCCGATCACCGGGACGTCGGTCCGCTCGGCGACGAACGCGACGGCTCGCGTTGCACGCGCTTCGAGTGGTTTCCCCGACAGGCCCCCCTCCTCGACACGGCTCGGGCTCCGGAGCGACGCCGATCGCTCGGTCGTGGTGTTCGTCGCGATCACACCGTCGAGACCCATCTCGTCGACCACCGCGAGCGCTTCCTCGACGGCACCGTCGGTGAGATCGGGCGAGAGCTTCACCAACAGCGGATCCGCGCCCGCGTCCTGGAGGGTTCCGAAGATGTGTTCGAGGTGGTCGCGGTGCTGGAGGTCGCGCAGGCCCGGCGTGTTCGGACTCGATACGTTCACCACGAAGTAGTCGCCCGCGGCACAGCGTTCGTAGGAGTAGCGGTAGTCATCGGCGGCCGCTTCGAGCGGCGTCGCCTTCGACTTCCCGATGTTGACGCCCGTGGGCACGTCCACGCGTGCGCGCGCAAGTCGATCGCCGATTCGGTCCGCACCGTGGTTGTTGAACCCCATTCGGTTGACGAGCGCGCCGTCCTCGGCCAGTCGGAAGAGGCGCGGGCGCGGGTTACCGTCCTGTGGTTCGGCGGTAACGCCACCGACCTCGACGTGGCCGAAGCCGAGCCGGCCGAGCGCCCGCGGGATCTCGGCGTTCTTGTCGAAGCCGGCGGCGACGCCGACCGGGTTCGGGAAGTCGAGACCGAACGCGGGAGTGGCGAGTCGCTCGTCGTCGACGCCGTAGCGTGCGGCGAGCGCCCGTTCGATCTGGGTGTGTTGGGTGGCTTCGAGCAGCCTGTGCACGGCGCTGTGGGCGGATTCGGCTGGCAGGCGGAACAACAGCGGCTTCAATGTGTCGTAGAAGTGCATCGTGCTCTCTGAACCGGCCGACCAGTCGTCAGCCCATGGTTTAGAAGTCGTGCTCGACCTCGTCCTGATCTGCCTTCTGGATGATGATCTTGTCCTCGCGCACCCGGACGAACACCTCGTCGCCGATCGCCATCCCCGCGACCGCCAGTTCGTCCTCGTGGAGGTTGACGTGGACGTTGTGGTACTCGCCGCTCTCGTCTTTCGCCCCGCTGGGACTGAGCTTCTTTTTCCGTACCATCCCGGTGTCTTATCCGGTCGTTCGATACAGGATACACTTAAGCTTACGGTCCGACGACCGCCGCTCGTCCCGATCGTCCGGAAGTTCGGAGCGTACCCGAACACACTCTCGACTAGCTCCGATTCCACTCGTCGGTCGATGGTTCTCTCTCGTCTATCGTCGTGCGATGTACCCTCGAAATATCAGAGAAATGTTGATTACGGGCGAAACCGCCCCCTATCGCGGGGATATATTTATAGTGTGGCATGTGCTGGGTCAGCACGGAGTGGTGTAAATCATGGCACGAGATACGGACGACAAGCGAAACTTCGCGCTCCGGGGAGACGGCGACGACGAGACGAGCGTCTTCTCGGGGCGGACGCCACGCCAGGCGGCACTGAAGGCTGCCAGGCGGCTCGATGCCGCCGACGGCGAGGAGAACGCGAGCCGCGAGGAGCTCCGGCTCCGCGAAAAGGGGACACACAAGGTCCATATCTACGAGGGATGGGCGTGGAACGAGGAGGCCCCGTCGGACAAACCCGACTGGATGCCCGAGACGATCACCGAGGCCAACGTCTCGAAACAGGGGATCGAACACCTCGAAGCGCTCTGAGGGCACGCCCGGCGAGATCCGTACTGGTTTCAATCCGGCAGTTCGAGGAGTGAGTGCGCGGCCAGACACCCGACTCGACCGGACGCGCACGCGTGGGATGAGGAGTCGGCCTCCAGCCGCGCGACACCGTTCTTCGATTTTCCACACGACACGTGAACCCCTCGCTCACATCGACCACCGATTCTCGGGACGATCTCGCTAGATCTTCGGGGCCATTGTTTCGGTACCAGAAGATTTTTCTGCTAATTCGGCGATGAACTCTCCCCGGGAGCTGGTCGCAGGAACCGAGTCACCAGAACACAAAGCGGCCTTGAGTCGACGGGTTTATCCGTCAACCGCGATTCGAATGGAATGCGAACGGCCGGTCGGAGACGACCGCCGGCCCGAAGACGATCCGACGCCCTTAAGTGGTACAGGGCACTCGGATGGAATGCAGAAAGCGAACGACACGGGAGGCCGTTCGACTCGGTCTCCGCTGCGGGCTTCCGGGGCGATTTGGAATCGCTCCCTGGCACCCTTCGAAGGGTTTATCCCCTCGAACGGTGTACGATGAAGTCCGAAGGAAATGAGGATTCCGCCCCTGCGGTCCGCCGTCAAGACGGGATCTGATGTCAGCCCTGATAGTTCGGTGACACCCGGTTCGGTCCGCGGTGTCGCCGAGTGCGAACCCGATAGGTGAACACATACCTTGTGTTCCCGCCTAAACCCCCCGAGCACGAGCTCGGGACATTCCGGTTGATCCTGCCGGAGGCTATTGCTATCGGGATCCGATTCAGTCATGCTAGTCGCACGGGCTCAGACCCGTGGCGAATAGCTCCGTAACACGTGGTCAAACTACCCTCTGGACCGGGACACCCTCGGGAAACTGAGGCTAATCCCGGATACTGCTTTCATGTTGGAATACGGAAAGCCGGAAACGGTCCGCCGCCGGAGGACGTGACTGCGGCCGATTAGGTAGACGGTGGGGTAACGGCCCACCGTGCCGATAATCGGTACGGGTTGTGAGAGCAAGAACCCGGAGACGGACTCTGAGACAAGAGTCCGGGCCCTACGGGGCGCAGCAGACGCGAAACCTTTACACTGCACGACAGTGCGATAAGGGGATCCCGAGTGCGAGGGCATACAGTCCTCGCTTTTCGTGACCGTAAGGTGGTCTCAGAATAAGGGCTGGGCAAGACCGGTGCCAGCCGCCGCGGTAATACCGGCAGCCCGAGTGATAGCCACTCTTATTGGGCCTAAAGCGTCCGTAGCTGGCCGAACGGGTCCGTCGGGAAATCCACCCGCTCAACGGGTGGGCGTCCGGCGGAAACCAGTCGGCTTGGGACCGGAGGACCTGCGGGGTACGTCCGGGGTAGGAGTGAAATCCTGTAATCCCGGACGGACCGCCGGTGGCGAAAGCGCCGCAGGAGGACGGATCCGACAGTGAGGGACGAAAGCTTGGGTCTCGAACCGGATTAGATACCCGGGTAGTCCAAGCCGTAAACGATGCTCGCTAGGTGTGGCGCAGGCTACGAGCCTGCGCTGTGCCGTAGGGAAGCCGAGAAGCGAGCCGCCTGGGAAGTACGTCCGCAAGGATGAAACTTAAAGGAATTGGCGGGGGAGCACTACAACCGGAGGAGCCTGCGGTTTAATTGGACTCAACGCCGGACATCTCACCGGCACCGACAATGTGCAGTGACGGTCAGTGTGATGAGCTTACCTGAGCCATTGAGAGGAGGTGCATGGCCGCCGTCAGCTCGTACCGTGAGGCGTCCTGTTAAGTCAGGCAACGAGCGAGACCCGCATCCCTAATTGCCAGCAACACCCATGTGGTGGTTGGGTACATTAGGGAGACTGCCGCTGCCAAAGCGGAGGAAGGAACGGGCAACGGTAGGTCAGTATGCCCCGAATGTGCCGGGCTACACGCGGGCTACAATGGCCGAGACAGTGGGACGCTACCCCGAGAGGGGACGCTAATCTCCTAACCTCGGTCGTAGTTCGGATTGCGGGTTGAAACCCACCCGCATGAAGCTGGATTCGGTAGTAATCGCATTTCAGAAGAGTGCGGTGAATACGTCCCTGCTCCTTGCACACACCGCCCGTCAAAGCACCCGAGTGAGGTCCGGATGAGGTCGACGCAACGTCGATCGAATCTGGGCTTCGCAAGGGGGCTTAAGTCGTAACAAGGTAGCCGTAGGGGAATCTGCGGCTGGATCACCTCCTACAGAACGGGATCGGGCCGACGGCCCGACCCACACACGGTTCGCACACGGCGACTCGCGGTGCCGACCGGGCACCGACGAACTATCGGGGCTGATATCTGTCCGACCAGCCTTCCTTCGTGGAAGGCGGGCCCATAGCTCAGTGGGAGAGTGCCTCCTTTGCAAGGAGGATGCCCTGGGTTCGAATCCCAGTGGGTCCATGCGTCGACTCGATCCGAACCGCGGCCCTTAAGTGGGTCTCGGTGGTACGATCGAGTCCGACCGAACCGATGCACCACCCCGTGTGAGCGCGGGTGGGAAGGGTCAATACACGCACCACTCCACACCTGGGCGTGTAGATGAGACCGTGTGTACGTGCGATCCAGGCGTCCACTGGACCCGTTCAGCGGGTTCATGGATTCTGTAGACGACCGTGGCTACTATGCCAACTGGTGGATAGCTCGGCTCGAGTGCCGACGAAGGACGTGCCAAGCTGCGATAAGCCTGAGGGAGCCGCACGGAGGCGAAGAACTCAGGATTTCCGAATGAGAATCTCCATCGCAATTGCTTCGCGCAATGGGGAACGTCCGGAACTGAAACATCTCAGTACGGACAGGAAGAGAAACCGAACGGGATGTCGTCAGTAACCGCGAGTGAACGCGACACAGTCCAAACCGAAGCCTTCGGGCAATGTGGTGTTCGGACTGACTCTCATCGCCGGATCGTCCATGTGAAGTCTTCTGGAACGAAGCGTGAGACAGGGTGACAACCCCGTAACATGGACCAGTACGGTGTGCGTCAGCTCCAGAGTATCGGGGGTTGGATCTCCCTCGTGAACGTGGCCGGCATCGACGGCCAAGACTAAACACAACTCGAGACCGATAGTGAACAAGTAGCGTGAGCGAACGCTGAAAAGCACCCCAAGAAGGGAGGTGCAACAGGGCTTGAACTCAGTTGGCGATCGAACGACGGGGCACGAAAGGCGTGTCGACGAACGACCCGGGGGCGACCCCGCAGTAGGACTCGACACGAGCCGGTGTTCCGTCGTGCGTTTTGAAAAACGAGTCAGGGAGTGTGTCTGCCCGGCGAGTCTAACCCGAGCATCGGGGGAGGCGTAGGGAAACCGACATGGCCGCAGCATTGCGAGGGCCGCCGTGTTCAAGCGCGGGGAGCCAGGCGGACACGACCCGAATCCGGACGATCTACGCGCCGGCAAGGTGAAGCGTGGCGAAAGCCGCGTGGAGGCCTGTTAGGGATGGTGTCCTACAATACCCTCCCGTGACCGTCGTGTAGGGGTGAAAGGCCCATCGAGTCCGGCAACAGCTGGTTCCGACCGAAACATGTCGAAGCATGACCTCTGTCGAGGTAGTTCGTGGGGTAGAGCGACCGATTGGAGGGTCTGACTCCGAGAGGAGTCAGCCCTCCTGTCGAACTCCGAACCTACGAACGCCGCAGACGCAGGGAGTCCGGTGTGCGGGGTAAGCCTGTGCACCGTGAGGGAGACAACCCAGAGCTTGGTTGAGGTCCCCAAGTGTGGACTAAGTGCGATCGAAGGTGGTTCCGAGCCATAGACAGCCGGGAGGTGAGCTTAGAAGCAGCTACCCGCTAAGAAAAGCGTAACAGCTTACCGGCCGAGGTTTGGAGCGCCGAAAATGATCGGGGCTCAAGTCCACCACCGAGACCTAGCGGCGTACCAGTATGGTACGATCCAGTAGGTCGGCGCTCCGTTCGGGTGGAAGTACGGGCGAGAGCTCGTATGGACCGAGCGGTGACGACAATCCTGGCCACAGTAGCAGCGGTAGTCGGGTGAGAATCTCGACGGCCAAACGGACAAGGGTTCCTCAGCAATGTTCGTCAACTGAGGGTTAGCCGGTCCTTAGTCCCCCCGCAATTCGACGGGGACGAACCGGGAAACTGGTTAACATTCCAGTGCCTGCGTGCAACAATGCCGACGCTTTGGGGTCGATCGAGCCGGGCACTCGCCCGGTCGAACTGTCAAAACTCGTGGAAGCCGTAACGGCACGAAGCGGGCGAACGGCAGCACAGGGAAACTCGATCCAACCTAGAGCCCGTGAAAAGGCGCACGCTGACCGTACCCAGATCCGACACAGGTGTCCGTGGCGGCGAAAGCCAAGGTCTGTCGGGAACAACCGACGTTAGGGAATTCGGCAAGTTAGTCCCGTACGTTCGCAATAAGGGATGCCTGCTCCGGAACGGAGCAGGTCGCAGCGACTCGGACGCTCCAACTGTCTAATAACAACACAGGTGACCGCAAATCCGCAAGGACTCGTACGGTCACTGAATCCTGCCCAGTGCGGGTATCTGAACACTCAGTACAATGAGGCGAAGGACCCGTCAACGGCGGGGGTAACTATGACCCTCTTAAGGTAGCGTAGTACCTTGCCGCTTCAGTAGCGGCTCGCATGAATGGATGAATGAGAGCGTCACTGTCCCAACGTCGGGCCCGGTGAACTGTACGTTCCAGTGCGGAGTCTGGAGACCCCCAAGGGGAAGCGAAGACCCTATAGAGCTTTACTGCAAGCTGTCGCTGGGACACGGTCGCTAGTGTGCAGGATAGGTAGGAGTCGTCACACAGGTACCCGCGCTAGCGGGCCACCGAGACACCACTGAAATACTACCCACTAGTGACTGTGACCCTTACTCCTGGCGGAGGACACCGGTAGCTGGGCAGTTTGACTGGGGCGGTACGGGCTTGAAAGAATATCGAGCCCGCCCAAAGATCACCTCATCCGGGTCGGAGACCCGGAAAAGAGCGTAAGAGCAAACGGTGGTCTGACAGTGTTCTCTCCAACACGAGAACGCTGACGCGAAAGCGTGGTCTAGCGAACGGATGAGCCTGCTTGATGCGGGCCATTTACGACAGAAAAGCTACCTTAGGGATAACAGAGTCGTCACTCGCAAGAGCACATATCGACCGAGTGGCTTGCTACCTCGATGTCGGTTCCCTCCATCCTGCCCGTGCAGCAGCGGGCAAGGGTGAGGTTGTTCGCCTATTAAAGGAGGTCGTGAGCTGGGTTTAGACCGTCGTGAGACAGGTCGGCTGCTATCTATTGGGGGTGTGATGGTACCTGACGGGAACGGTCGTATAGTACGAGAGGAACTACGACTGGTTGCCACTGGTGTACCGGTTGTCCGAGAGGGCACGTGCCGGGCAGCCACGCAACACGGGGTAAGAGCTGAACGCATCTAAGCTCGAAACCCACCTGGAAAAGAGGTACCGCCGAGGTCACTCGTAGAAGACGAGTTCGATAGACTCGGGGTGTACGCGCCGAGGCAACGAGGCGTTCAGCCCGCGAGCACTAACAGACCGAGCCACACAGTCATAACGCATTGAATCCGTCCTGCTGGACGGGTCCAGGCGCTATCTGGATCGCACGTACCATAGCCATACGCTGGCCTCACCGATCGTCGGCTGCACGCGGTTCGATTCCGCGGATCGGCATTGAGGCGGCCATAGCGGCGGGGCAAACTCCCGTACCCATCCCGAACACGGCAGATAAGCCCGCCAGCGTTCCAGCGAGTACTGGAGTGCGCGAGCCTCTGGGAAAACTGCCTCGCAAGAGGGGCCAAGTACGAGCCCAGGAACGCAATCGGTAGTACACGCTGGGTCCGTCCCGGTGGAACCCGAGACCGTTCCGTTACAACGGCTCGCAACTAGTGGTTCGCCGCCTCTCCATTCATACCTGAGGCACCGTTTCGGTGCCTCGACTCATCATTCCTCGCGGAGTGGCAACGCTCGGTAGCAATCGCTACCGTTATCCCTTCGAGTTCAGTAGTACCGACCGTGCCAAGGTGGCAGAGTCCGGCCTAACGCAGCGGCCTGCAGAGCCGCCCATCGCCGGTTCAAATCCGGCCCTTGGCTTCCATCGAAGATCCGTGCTGTCCGATCTCGGGTACGAGGACTGTTCTGTAACAGTATAGTGAGTTCCATCGACGATGTCGTCGGCCCGAATGCCGGTTTGAGCGAAAGCGATCGACGCTCTCTCCTGAAGTAGTCACATGTAACGACACACCCGATCATCGGGTTGGTCCAGTAACTCCCACTCGATGGTCGAATCGACCTCGAAGCATCAACCGAGTTACTGCAGATGTGGATCGGCTTGAATCGGTTTCATCGCCGGATCACCGCGACGTCCAAACAGCAAATTCTGCCCAATTCGACCGTTGAATCCGTGGTTTGCTCCGCTGAGCGAACTCGTCGTCCCGAAGACATGATGCTCCTGCAGCTGTCTCTTTCTGTCCGTGTCTTCTCCCTTGACTCGCGACGCGATTGTCGTGCCGCCATCGATATTTTCCATGGGTCTGTGTGATTGATTCTGACTGCTTTGATTCATCGAGACGTGCAGCGGCATCGTTGTTGGTATCTTTTCCGATCGGATCGCTGCCGCCTGAACGACGTGCGCCTTAACACCCTAAGTGCGTTCAGACACCGTCGTGTGTATCGGCCCTGAAGTGATCGTTGGCCGCGCTCGTTGTGGGCCTGATCGGGGGGAACTACTGTCCTCTCCATCCTTCGTTCCCGAACACCGGCACGCCTTCGGTGTGGCCCGAACTCTCGAATCATCGAGCACTCGCACACGGCGCTCCCGTCCCTGTGGGATCGCCGTTTCGAACGTGCCGGCAAAACCGGTGGACGGTTACTGTGTGGCGATGGCTTCGATTTCGACGCCGACTCCCTTCGGGAGGTTCGCCACCTCGAAGGCGCTCCTCGCGGGCGGCTCGTCGTCGAAGAACTCCCCGTAGGTCTCGTTCATCTCGTCGAAGTCGTCGATGTCGTCGAGAAGGATCGTCGTCTTGAGCACGTCGCCCATGTCGAGCCCGTCCTCGGCAAGGACCGCCTCGACGTTCGCGAGTGCCCGCTTGGTCTGGGTCGCGACGGACTCGTCGGCGAGCGACTCCCCCTCGGGCGTGAACGGGATCTGGCCCGCGGTGAAGACGAGGTCGTCGTTCGTGGTTGCCTGGCTGTACGCGCCGACCGCTGCCGGTGCGTCCTCGGTGCTGATGATGCGCTTCACGCGCCCATCCTCATGCGCGTCCGGCTTAACGCTTCTGGAGCGTCGACGAGCCACCGAGGTGGGCGTCGGACGTCGAGCAGCGCTCTCGATAGTGGATGTGTCAGTCGTCGGCCGCGGCGGGCTGGACCTCGCCGTAGAGTTCACTGACCTCCTCGATCCGCGAGTCGACACGGTAGGCGTCGCCGGTGGCCTGTCTCGCACTCTCGGTCTGGATCCCGACCATCTTCGAAGCGTCCTCGACGCAGTCGAGCTCGTGGAACTCGCGGAACCCCTTCCACGCGCCCGCGATCGTACAGCCGTCGTCCATCGAGAACACGAACCAGTCGGGACCTCGCCCCGAACCGCCGACTGTTCGGCGAGTTCGAGGCCCACCATGCGCTTGCCCTCGGCGCTTTCGTGCTCGGGGCAGGTGTAGACGATGCGGGCGGGATCGTACTCGGTGCCACACAGCGTACACTCGAGCGAGTGATGTGCTCCATCGCCACACTCACCGTGTTCCATCCCTCAGATAAATCCCGTTGCTCAGATCCGCTCCGTGGGGGACGACACGACTCGGGGACGACGCGTAGCTTTATCAGGCGCGACGCGCTGGTCGACGTATGGCAGACTCCGCCCGCAGCGCCGTCCCGGAGGACGCGGACGCGTTCGAGTTCGACCACGTGCCCGAGACCGATCAGGCGTTCGAGAACGCGCTCGCGAAGGCACGCGACGGCGAGCGCCTCTCTGTCGAGGACGGTGTGGCGCTCATCACGACGGGCTCCGACGTCGCGGGGATCGACCCCGACCGGAAGGAGCGGGTGCTGGAGGCCGCCGACCGTCGCCGGGCCGACGTCGTCGGCGAGGAGGTCACGTTCGTGGCGAACCTGAACAACAACGTCACCACGGCGTGCAACACCGGCTGTCTGTTCTGTAACTTCAAGGACACCGCCGCGAACTTCGAGACCGGCTCGGACGTCGATCACGCCGGCTTCACGAAGACGCTCGACGAGTCGCGCGAGGTCGTCCGCGACGCGGTCGAACGGGGGGTCTCCGAGGTCACGTCCGTCTCGGGGCTCCATCCAGGGCTCGCGCTCGACGACGAACACCACGAGATCCTCGAGTCGTTCGACAGCCCGGCGAGCGACGTGAACTACAAACCACCCGACAGGTATGAGACGCCGCCAGGCACCTACGTCGAGCAGATGCGGGCGATGTCGGTCGGGGACGTCCACCTCCACTCGATGACGCCCGAGGAGGCCTACCACGCGATTCGTGGCACCGACCGGAGCTACGAAACTGTCTACCGCCGACTCGCAGACGCCGGCCTCGACTCGGCTCCCGGGACGGCCGCCGAGATCCTCGTCGACGAGGTGCGCGACGTCATCTGTCCCGGCAAGATCGGTACTGAAGAATGGGTCGCGGCGATGGAGGGCGCGGTCGCGGCGGGGCTGCCCGTCACGGCGACGATGATGTACGGCCACGTCGAGAACGAGCGCCACCGTGTGCTGCATCTCGACCGCATCCGACGGCTCCAGGACCGCACCGGCGCGATCACGGAGTTCGTGCCCCTCTCGTTCATCCACCAGCAGACGCCGCTGTACGAGCGTGGGATCGTCTCGGGCGGCGCGAGTGACGCCGAGGACGAACTCCTGATCGCCGTCTCGCGCCTGTTCCTCGACAACATTGATCACATCCAGTCGAGCTGGGTGAAGTTCGGCGACGAGAAGGGGCTGAAACTCCTGAACTGCGGCGCGGACGACTTCATGGGGACGATCCTCTCCGAGGAGATCACGAAGCGCGCCGGCGGGGGCTACGGCGAGTTCCGGTCGTTCGCCGACTACGTCGAGATGATCTCGGCCATCGGCCGAGTGCCGGTCGAGCGCTCGATGGATTATGAAGAACGCCGACGGATCGATCCCGACGCCGATCGGATCGGCCCAGTTCTGGGGCCGCGCGCCGACGGGACGCCGCTGCTCTCCTGATCGCCGTTCGCCGTTCTTCGAACCCGCGACATCGGGTCCGTTCGCTGTACTCGGCGTTCGCCCGCACGGTGCTCCACCACGATTCATGTGCGTCCGGGGTCCATCCCTTCCGTGGTGAACTAGGATGACCGACGATACGAACGAACCTGACGATACCGAGAGCGGCGTGCACAGCTCGGCCATCGACCTACCGACCGTGACGACGGACGACCTCGCGGATACGTCGATGCCCTCCGAACGAATCGGCTGTATCGTGCTCGCTGCGGGCACGAGCAGCCGATTCGGGGACGAGAACAAGCTCCTCGCCGGGATCGAGGGCGGGGCCCTGGTGCGGCGCGCAGTAGCGTCGGCGCTCGCGACCGTCGACGAGGTCGTGGTCGTGGTCGGCCACGAGGCGAGCGCGGTCCGCGAGGCGCTCTCGGGGCTCGACGTCGGGTTCGTGACGAACGAGGACTACGAGCGGGGCCAGAGTACGTCGGTCCGTGCGGGCGTGACGGCCGCGCGCGAGCGGGACTGGGACGCAGCGGTCTTCGCGCTCGGGGACATGCCGCACGTCGATCCCGACTCGATCGAGCGACTGCTGAAAGCGTACGCGGCCGACCACGGGTCGATCCTCGCAGCGTCGTACGACCGAAAGCGCGGCAACCCCACCCTGTTCGACGCGACTCACTTCGACGCGCTCGCGGCGATCGAGGGCGACACCGGTGGTCGGGAGTTGATCGTCGGCAGCGACGACGCGGCCCTCGTCGCAACCGACGATCCGGGGACCGTCCGCGACGTCGATCGGCGCGACGACGTCGATCGGCTCGGGTGAACCAGCCGATCGTCGATCCCGTCGGCCCGAACGGTTGCCGGGTCAGCGCTCGCTCTCGACCCCCGGGACCGCGCGAGGAACGACCCGTCACCCGGTTCCGACATCACCTCGTGATCGCGGGCGACGACCGCGCCGTTCCGGATCACGGTGTCGGCCTCCACACCGCAGCGTGTGTGCGATCCGTTAGTCATATACGCACATCCCGCATAACGGCGGTCGAATGAGTACAGCATCGTCCTGCAAGGTCGAGCGCAACGCCGAGCGCTACGAACTCACCGCCCCGTCGACCCACGACTCCGTCGACGACTATCTACTCTCCCGGTGGCTGGGGCAGGACGAGCGGGCCGCGGAGGGGTATCGATCGCTGACGGAGTGGTTCAACAAGCGACTGCTCCGGGCCAGCTACGACGCCCACGGCCGGGAGACGCTCGCGACCCAGCTCGACGCGGATCACGCGATCCTGACCGGCGACGACGACCTCGAACGCGGGGAGCTGCTCGACGTCCTCGCCGCGACGGGCATCGACGGCGAGGCGCTCCGCGACGACATGATCTCGTGGGGGACGATGCGCAACCACCTCAACGACTGTCTCGGTGGCGAGAAGGCGGCTCCCGAAGCCCGGACCGACTGGGAGCGCGAGAGCGTGCGGATCGCCCGCGATCGGACGGCGGATCGGGTTCGCGAGGCGCTCGGGGCGCTCGCGTCGAAGGGCGACCTCGCTGACGGCGAGTCCTCCACGGTCGAGGTCCAGGTCCAGCTGACCTGCGGGGAGTGTCCGCGCCGCGTGCCACTCGACACGGCACTCGACCGGGGGTACGTCTGCGCCGAGCACCACCACGATCGCGTGGCGAGCGGGGGCACACGATGACGTGGCACCTCGATATCGAGAACATCGCCGGCATCCGTCACGGGACGGCGACGCTCGAACCGGGCCTCGACGCGATCCGCGGCACGAACTGGGGGGGCAAATCGAGCTTCATCCGGGCGCTCGAAACCGCACTCGGGGTGGCGTCGCCGCTGACTGAGGGAGCGGACCGCGGCCACGTGGAACTCGACGCCGACGGCGAATCGGTCGCGGTCGATCTCGTCCGCGACGGACGGACCGTCCGGCGGGAGGGGACGCCGTACCTCACCGGCGAGTACGACCGCAAGCGCGCGCGGCTGTTCGCCTGCCTCGACGAGCGCAACCCGGTCCGCCGGGCGGTCGACGCCGGCGAGAACTTAGAGGGCGTCCTGCTCCAGCCTCTCGCCATCCAGAACATCGACGAGGAGATCGGGAGCCTGAAACACGAACGCGAGCAGGTCGAGGGGGAGATCGCCCGGGCGAACGAGGCCGCGGATCGGATCCCGTCCGTCCGCGACGAGATCGAGGGGCTCGAAGCCGAGATCGAGGACGCGAACGAGCGGATGAGCCAGCTCTCGACCGACGACGATGGCTCGGACGAGCGCGACCGGCTGAGCGGGCTCCGCGCCGAACGCGATCAGGTCGCCTCGCGGATCGACCGCTTCGAGAACACCGTCGAACGCACCGAGGCGACCCTTGCGGACAAGCAGGAAGAACTCGAAGCGCTCACGGTGCCCGAGGAGTCGTCGGTCGAGGACGACCTCGCCGACGCGCGCGAGGAGCTCCAGTCGGTGAAGAACGACCTCGACCTCCTCCAGTCGCTCTACTCGGCCAACCAACGCGTGCTCGAAGAGGATCGCCTCGGCCTCGTCACCGACGTCGATCACCAGCTCACCGACGACACGGTGGCGTGCTGGGTCTGTGACAGCGAGACGTCGCGCGGCGAGATGGATGCGCGAGTCGACGCACTCGGCGAGCGCGCCACGGAGCTCCGCTCCGAGATCGAGACCCATCGGGACACCGTCGACCGGCTCGAAGCCCGCGCCGAGGAGTTCGACCAGACCAGGCGACGCGAGCGCGACCTGGAGGAGGCGATCGCGGACCACGAGTCGACCGTCGCCGACCGCCGTGATCGGCTCGCGGAGCTTCGGACGCGGCGCGACGAGCTCGACGACGAGATCGAGGAACTCTCGGCCGAAGTTTCGGCGACCACCGACGAGCTCACCGACCTCGAAAGCGAGGTCAAGTACCGCGAGATGGAGCTCGAGGAGTACCGCGACGAGCTGGCGACGCTCGAAACGCGCGCCGACCGCGCCGACGACCTCGAAGCCGAACGCGAGCGCCTTTCGACCGAGATCGCGGACCTCCGCAACCGGAAGGCCGCGGTGAAACGCCGCACGCGCGAGGCGTTCGACGACGCGATCGGCGAGATCGTCCCCCGGTTCGAGACCGGGTTCGAGACCGCCCGCCTCACGCCGAACTTCGACCTCGTGGTCGCCAGGAACGGCCGGGAAGCACAGTTGAGCGCGCTGAGCGAGGGCGAGCGCGAACTCCTCGGGCTCGTCGCCGCGCTCGCGGGCCACGCCGCCTTCGAGGTCGGCGACACCGTCCCCTGCCTCCTCGTCGACGGCGTGAGCAGCCTCGCGGACGAGAACCTCCACACCCTCGTGGAGTACCTCCGCGATCGGACGACGTACATCGTCTTCACCGTCCACCCGGAGTACACGGCGTTCGAGGGCAACGAGATCACGATCGACGACTGGACCGTCGTCTCGGACGAGCGGTCGGCCACGGCACCGCAGTAACTCGCCGCCGGCCGTCGATTCCTCCTCTCTGATCGGTCGGACTACTCCACCCGTCGCACGGCGCGTCCGAGCACGAGCTTGGCGACCGTCCCGGACTCGATCGTCGCCACTTACTCCCCGTTCGTCGTCCGTTCGCCCCGTCCCGGGAACCGGCCCGTCGGCGTTCGCCTCACCTCGCTGCCGATCACCGCCGAGACGGTGCGTCGGGCGCTCGACGCGAACGACGACCGACCCCTTCCGGGGAGAACTGATCGGCCGCCGACGACCTCCTCGATGGCGAATCGGTCGACCGTCGCACATCGCGGCGGTAGTGTCGAACGAAACGGAATCGGCTCACGGGTCGGTGCCTGGCCCGCGCTCGCGAACCGATCACTCCACCGGCACTTCGACGAGCGCGATCTCGTCGGCGGGGACGACGCGGTCGAGAACGGCGTCGAGTTCGTCCCAGGTCTCGGGTCGGTAGCCCTCGATCCCGAAGCTCTCGGCGAAGGTGACGAAGTCCGGATTGGTGAGGCGAGTGCCGGTGCTCTCGCCGCGATGCTCGGCCTGCTTCTCCGAGATCAGGCCGTAGTCGTCGTCGTTGTAGAGGAGGATCGTGAACGAGCAGTCGAGCCTGGTCGCGGTCTCGATCTCGGCGGCGTTCATCAGGAAGCCGCCGTCGCCGGTGGCGGCCACCACGTTGCCGTCGATCGCGAGATCGGCGGCGACCGCACCGGGGACCGCGATCCCCATGGTCGCCAGCCCGTTGGAGATGATGCAGGTGTTCGGCTCGTAGGTCGGGTAGTCCTGAGCGATCGCCATCTTGTGACTGCCCGTGTCCGAGAGCAGGACGTCCTCGTCGGCCATCGCGTCCCGAAGGAGGGGAAGCGAACGCCGGACGGTGAAGGCGTCGTCGCCGTCGGGGCGATCGAACTTGTCGGCGACGACGTCCTCGCGGATACCGGCGTACCACTCGGGATCGGTGCCGATGGGCTCGTCGTGACCCTGGATCGCGCGCAGGCCCGCGGAGACGTCACACACGATCTCGACGGTCGGGTTGTAGTGTTCGTACACCTCGGCGGGCTCGAAGTCGAGGTGGACGATCCGCTTGTCACTTGCAGGGTTCCAGTTCGCGGGATCGTGCTCGGCGATGTCGTAGCCCACCGCGAGCACCGCGTCGGCCTTCCTGATGGCGTCGGCGATCCGCGTGCCGCCGCCCGACTCGGCTTCGTACTGGAGCGAAAACAGCGAGTGATCGTCGGCGTCCGAGACGGCTCCCTTCCCCATGTAGGTGCCGACGACGGGGATGTCGGTTTCGTCGACGAACGACCGGAGGCGTTCGGACGCGCGGGTCCGGATCGCCCCGTTGCCCGCGAGCACGATCGGCCGGTCGGCGTCGCCCAGCAGCTCGACGGCGCGCTCGACTGCCGTCTCGTCGGGGCTCGGCCGTCGGATCTTGCTCCGGCGTTCGAGGGGTGCGACGTCGGTTTCGGTTCCCGCGACGTCCTCGGGGAATTCGAGGTGAGTCGCGCCGGGCTTCTCGTGTTCGGCGACCTTGAACGCCTTGCGGACCGACTCGTGGACGATCTCGGGGTCCGAGAGCTGGGCGTTCCACTTCGTGATCGGTTCGAACATGTCGACGATGTCGAGCTTCTGATGGCTCTCCTTGTGGAGGCGTTCGAGCCCACCCTGACCGGTGATCGACACCACGGGGCTCTTGTCGAGCTGGGCGTCGGCGACGCCCGTCATGAGGTTGGTCGCACCCGGTCCGAGCGTCCCGAGACAGACGCCCGCCTCGCCGGTGAGTCGACCGTGGACGTCGGCCATGAACGCCGCGCCCTGCTCGTGGCGGACGGGGATGAACTCGATCGACGAGTCCCGGAGCGAGAAGAGGAGCTCCTCCAGCTCCTCTCCGGGCAGGCCGAAGACGTGATCGGTCCCTTCGACTTCGAGACACTCGACGAGGAGGTCGGCTGCGGTTTGCATGCGCCAGGCTACACCCAGCGGGTACATTAGCCCGTCGCTGTCGTGGGGGCCACATCATCGACGCTCCCACCGTTCGGGCGTCGACGTAGCGCTGACGTAGCGCCGACCCGTGCCGGTCGTGGGGGTCACTGGAGTCGGATACTCCCGCCTCATCCAAACAATTAAACGGGCCGATGTGATGTGTCAGGATGACATGACGGACGGTACTGGATCGGCGTCGGGGGGTAGCGACGGGGGCGGCGGGGCGAACGATTCGGTGTTCGCGCGGTTCTTCGGGTTCGCCGAACACGGCACCGACCTCAGGACCGAGGTGCTTGCGGGGATCACGACCTTCCTCACGATGTCGTACATCGTGGTCGTGAACCCCTCGATCATGACGGACCAGCCCGGCGACGACGGGTTCCAGGACGGGATCGCGATCCAGGGCTACTCCCCGGACGAGGTCGAGCAGATGCTCGCGGTCGTCACGATCCTCGCGGCGGCGGTCGCGATCTTCGTGATGGCCTTCTACGCGAACCGGCCGTTCGGCCAGGCACCGGGGCTCGGGCTCAACGCCTTCTTCGCCTTCACGGTGGTCGGCGCGCTCGGCATCCCGTGGGAGACGGCGCTCGCGGCGGTGGTCACCGAGGGCGTCCTCTTCGTCCTCTTGACCGCGGTCGGCGCGCGCGAGTACGTCATCAGACTGTTCCCCGAACCGGTGAAGTTCTCGGTCGGCACCGGGATCGGCCTCTTCCTCGCGATCATCGGGCTCCAGGAGATGGGCGTGGTCGTCGACGACCCCGCGACGCTCGTGACGCTCGGCAGCGTCGCGTCGGACCCCGCCGCACTCCTCGCGGTGCTCGGCTTCTTCCTGACCATCGTGCTCTACGCCCGTGGGATCCGCGGCTCGATCGTCTTCGGGGTCGTCCTCACCACCGTCGTCGGCTACCTCGCCACTACCGCTGGATTCGCCGAGCCGGGTGTGCTCTTCCCCGAGTCGCTGCCGAGCCCCCAGTACGACATCACGCCGCTCGTGGGTGCGTTCGTCGAGGGCTTCGGGAACGTCGACGCGTTCGCGTTCTCGCTCGTGGTGTTCACGTTCTTCTTCGTCGACTTCTTCGACACGGCGGGCACGCTGGTTGGCGTCGGTCAGGCCGGCGGCTTCCTCGACGAGGACGGCGACCTGCCCGACATCGACAAGCCGCTGATGGCCGACGCGATCGGCACCACCGTCGGCGGTGTTCTGGGCACGTCGACGGTCACGACCTACGTCGAGTCGGCGACCGGCGTCGAGGAGGGCGGCCGGACCGGGATGACGGCGCTCGTGGTCGGCCTCCTCTTCCTCCTGGCGCTGATCGTCGTCCCGCTCGCGGCCGCGATCCCCCTCTACGCCTCCCACATCGCGCTGGTGGTGGTCGCGCTCCTGATGCTCCGGAACGTGGTCGAGATCCAGTGGGACGACATCGCCCACGCGATCCCCGCGGGGCTCACGATCCTCGTGATGCCGCTGACGTACTCGATCGCGTACGGGATCGCGGCGGGGATCATCGCGTACCCGCTCGTGAAGACCGCGGTCGGCGAACTCGACGACATCAGTGTGGGCCAGTGGCTGCTCGCGGGTGCGTTCGTGGTCTACTTCTTCGTGCGCACGAGCGGTACGCTCCAGGGCGCGGTGTAGACGTCCGGTTCGCCGCATCCGTCGTGTTTCCGTCCCTCGACCCCCGACCTCGCCGATCTCCTCGGCGAGGCCGACAGGGTGGTGTCGCTGTGAAGCGCGCCGTCGCCGTCCTCCTCACACGCGCGCCCTACGGCCGAGTCCACGTCCCCGAGGGACTGCGCGCGGCCCGCGGGGTCGCCGCCGGGTTCGACCGTCACGACGTCACCGAAGATGGGGTGTACGCTCCGGGAAGCGGTCGACCGTGCGGCGCTCAACATGCCCGACCACATCGAGGACCTCCTCGCCGAGAACGGCCGGATGGTCGCCGACCGCGAGGAGTACGCGGACGGGGACCGGTTTCCCGACACGACCGCGACGATCCACGGCGACTACGGCGAAGCACTCGCCGAGCAGTCTCTCACCGACGAGAGCGCGGTGTCCTACGAGGGCACCGCGAGCGCCTACGACGGCGAGCCAGGCATCCGCGAGGGCTACACCAACGAACGGGTGTTCTACGCGCCGACCGCGGCTGTGTCTCGGCGGCGTGCTCGAAGCACTCCTTCGGTTGGAGTGAACCCGCCCGATCCGGCCATACTGCCGGAGACGGTACGCTTTTGCCACCGTCGGGCGAGGCTCGGGTATGCGAGTCGCACTACTCGGCGGTACCGGCGACATCGGCGAAGGAATGGCGCTTCGATGGGCACGCGACACCGACCACGAGATCGTGATCGGCTCCCGGAACGCCGAGAGGGGCGAGTCCCGCGCAGCGGACTACCGCGATCGCCTGGCCGATCGCGGCGTCGATACCGACGTTTCGGGAACCGACAACGCGAGCGCCGCCGCGGGGAGTCGGGTCGTCGTGGCGAGCGTTCCACCGGCGTACGCCGCCGACACGATCGAGGCCGTGTGCGACGACCTCGCGGACGAGGCGATCGTCGTCAGCCCCGCGGTGGCGATGGCGCGCGACGGGACCGGCTTTCACTACGACACGCCGGACGCTGGCAGCGTCGCGGAGGCGGTCGCGGCCGCCGCCCCCGAGGGAACCCCGGTCGTGAGCGCGTTCCAGAACCTCGCGGCCGGCGCGCTCACCGATCTCGACCGCGAGCTCGATCTCGATGTCGTGGTCTCTGGCGACGACGCCGACGCGAAGGGTGTCGTCGTGGGGCTCGCGGAGGAGATCGACGGGCTGCGTGCGCTCGACGCCGGCGCGCTCGCGAACAGCGCCGAGATCGAGAGCATCACGCCGCTGCTGATCAACCTCGCGATGAACAACGACGGGCTGCACGACCTCGGCGTCCGGTTCCAGTAGCTGCTGTCGGAACTCGAACGACTTTTTCGAACGACCGAACCACGGGAGCGTCGCCTACCGCCGCATCGGTTCGATCGTCGCGGCCGGTCATGGAACCGGCTCATCGACGACCGCGTCGAGGTCGAGGTCCACGGCACGAGCCTCCTCGCGGATCGCGTGGGCGTCGGCGACCGTGAGTTCGCCGCCCTCGTAGAGCACCTCGCCGTCGACCATCGTGAACGCGACGTCGTCGCCGTGGGCCGCGAACACGAGGTGTGAGAGCACGTCGTGCAGCGGCGTCGCACGCGTCAGGTCGGTCGTGAGTCCGACGATGTCGGCCTTCCACCCCTCCGCGAGTTTGCCGACCTCCTCGAACCCGGCGGCGTCCGCACCGTTGATCGTCGCCATCTCGAACACCGTCTCGGCGGGCGTGCTCGTGGGATCGAGCGCGTCGACCTTCTGGAGCAGGCTCGCCTGGCGCATCTCGGTGAACGGGTCGAGGGTGTTGTTGCAGGGCGGCCCGTCGTTGCCGAGCGCGACGTTGATCCCGCGATCGAGGTAGTCCGGGATCGGCGCGATCCCCGAGGCGAGCTTCATGTTCGAGGACGGGCAGTAGGTGACGTGGGTGCCGGTTGCGGCGAGCACCTCGCGCTCGGTCTCGTCGGTGTGGACACAGTGGGCGAGCACGACGTCCTCGCCGGTGATTCCGACCTCGTCGAGCCAGTGGATGTTGCGGTGGCCGGTCTCGCGCTCGACGGTCGCGATCTCGTCTTCGTTCTCGCTGGCGTGGGTGTGGATCCGGACGCCGTCGTAGCGGTCGGCGAGCTCGCGCGTGCCGCGGAGACACTCCTCCGTGCAGCTCACCGCGAATCGGGGCGTCACCGCGTATCTGATCCGGTCGTCGAACGCACCGTGATACTCCCGGATGAGTCGCTCGCTCTCGTCGAGGCCGGCGTCGGTCTCTTCGAGGAGTCCGTCGGGCGACTCCTGATCCATGAGGACCTTCCCGAGCCGCCCGCGGATCCCCAGCTCGCCGGCGGCCTCGAACGCGCGGCCGGCATGCGAGACCGAGAGGTGATCGATACACGTCGTCGTTCCGCTCTCGATGAGTTCGAGGTAGCCGAGCTTCGCGGCGGCCTCCATCTGATCGCCGTCGAGGGTCGCCTCCATCGGGAGGATGTACTCGAACAGCCAGTCCAGCAGCGCGGTGTCGTCCGCGATCCCTCGCCCCAAACTCTGGACCGAGTGGACGTGGCCGCCGACCAGCCCCGGTGCGAGCACGTCGTACGCCGCGGTCGGGTGGTCGGGGTAGCGATCCTCCAGCTCCGCTGCGTTGCCGACGGCCTCGATCCGGTCGCCCTCGACGACGACCGCACCGTCGTGGATGACTGTCCGCGCGTCGGCGACGACGGTGCCAGCCAGTAGCATAACCGAGTACCGGTCGCTGGGCGACGAGTAAAAAGGTTGCTAGCCGGCAGTCGACGCACTTCTTGGCCAGTTGTGGTGGTCGAACGGGGACGAACGCCACGGCTCGTGGTGAGTGTTAACACAGCGTGGCCGCCCCGTTCAGCCGTGGCCGAGCAGCACGACACCGCTTCCGAGCAGGATCACGCCGCCACAGGTGCCGAGCACCACCGGAATACCCGGCCCCGCCGTTGCCGACCGACAGTGCGACGACCGTCGTGAACGCGACCGGGCCGACGGTCTGCCCGAGCCGGAGCATGCTGGTTCGGACGCTCATCATGCCCGCACGGAGCCGGCCAGGCACGAGGCCGATCACGGTGCTGTCGAGCGAGGGCGTGATGAGCCCGACGCCCACGCCGAACCCGAGGAGACAGACGACCACGACCGGGAGCGACGGCTGGAGTGCGAACCCGAGCAGCGAGACGCCGTACCACGCGAACCCGATCGCGACCAAGACTGGTGGATCGTAGCGCCCGGCGAGCCGACCGTACTGGGTGTTGACCGCCGCGCTGTCGGTCGCGAGCGCGGCGAGGAACAGGCTGATCCACCCGCTCGTCAGGCCGTAGGCGTCGCCCAGCACGAACGGCATCGCGGTCAGCACGCCGTAGAACACGAAGAAGTGGGCGAACATGGTGGCGTGGGCCGCGACGGCGCGCGGGTACGACAGCACCTCGCGCATCCGCCGGAAGTGGGTCCGGATCGACTGTCGCCCGTCGATCGCCGGCTCGTCGAGGACGAACAGCGCGTAGCAACCCACGAGAACGGCGACGCCGAAGAACAGGAACGGGGCCTCCCACCGGATCGTCGCGAGCGCGCCGCCGTCGATCTCGATGGTGGTACTGCGGCGCGAGTCGTCGTAGTGGTCGACGATCAGCGTGCTCGCGAGCACGCTGATCGTCGACGGGACGCTGTACGACCTCGGGGCGAGCACCGTCGCCGCGACCGACCCCGAAGTCGACACCCCTTCGGACAACGTCGTCCCGGCAGTCGCGACGGTCTACGTCGACCGCCGGCTCACGCTTGGCGAGAACGAACGGACCGCCCATTCCGAGCTCGAGGACGTCGTGAGCACGGTCGTCGACGAGTACGGCGACGACGTCGCGCTCACGATCGACGAGTTCGCCGACGGCTACCGCTGACGCCGCGCTTCGACTCCGTCCGGATCACCGGAGGTCGTCGGTAGCCGTGTGACGACGGCGGGAAACGACCGGTTGTCGAATCTTCTCCGATCGGCTTTGGGATGTCTCGTTCGTTGAATCCGACTCGTCGGGCGTTCGGGGTCGCCACCCGGGGACGTTCTCGAAACCAGACGGAACGATCGTCCGCCCTCCACGACGTCGTTCGCGTTCGGAACCATCGATCACCCGCCGTTCGACGGTGTCATCCTCCGTTTTTCTGCTCTCCCGTGTCGCGGATCTGCATACGGTCCGTTCATCTCTCGCCGGTTCTCCGTCCCCCGAGGCTGGCCGTATCCGACACACGGTCCGGAATTAACGCACTAAGGATGTATAACAACTCGGTCCGCTCCATCGACATCGACGGGGACAGTCGGACCGTGTTCTGGACACCGTACTGACAGATATCTTCGCTTGTCCGGTGATGTGGAAAGCAAAACAAACCTCCCGATTTGATCTCGGCTGCTAACGGCGAGACACCCTCAATTCCAATTGGAGAAAACCCGATAAATCAAGGAAAATTCACGATCTGGGGATATCGAAGACCAAGATACGGGTATCAAGCGGTTGTTTTTGTACCTATGGGTCCCATTGTATCGGGGATGTACAAGTACGACCGTCAACGTGTGTCCGTCGTTCGAACGAGGCTATCAACGTTCGAAGTGGCCTTCTCGTCGTGCCCATTCGCCTCTGACGACGAAATGAACGAGTCTGTATCTCCCCTGATCTGGCAAAATTCGGGAAGCTTGTTTTGAACGGGCTCCCCCTCGATCTCGAATCGTCGATGGAACAGCCGGTGCGAACACGCCGTCGGCTTCCGTTCGATCGTGACCGGCAGCGTCGCTTCGTCGGCAGTCGTCCGAGTGATTCGGGTACGGGTCGTTCCGCCGAAAAGCAACGATTAAACGGCGGGCAATCCTCGCGCCCGATATGCAACGACGGGCTGCGGCGGTCTACATCGTCTTCTTCGTGGTGGTCGCGATCGCGGCGTACTCGCTGACCACGGTCGCCGAGGAGCCGAGCGTCTCGGTCGAGGGCCAGAACTACACTCAGGGGGACACCCTCGATGTCGAAGGACAGGCGTGGATGGTCAACGTCAGCGACGGCTCCGGCCAGCTGTCGCGGGTCAACGAGTCGGTTCGGTTCACTGCCTCGTTCGCGAACAACTCGACGCTGCTCTTCCAAAACGGGACCTATCGGTCGGTGCCAAACGGCTCGGGTGGTGGGGGCGCAGCCGGGACCACCGGTCCAGCGACGACGAGTGCCGCCACCACGACGGGCGGCAGCGCCACGACGCCAGGCGCGAACGCCACCACCGCTCCGTCCGGCGGTGACACCAACGACTCCGCCGGAACGCGCTTCCGGGTCGTGATCGCCAACGCGACCGAGGGCAACGCCTCAGCCGGAAACGCTTCCGCCGGGAACGCCTCCGCCAACGCATCCAGCGGGAACGCGTCCGGCGGCAACGCCTCCGCTGGCAACGCATCGGGCGGGAACGCCGCGGCCGTGAACGTCTCGTCGTTCACGCTCCGCGAATCGTTCGACGTGACCCAGCGGCTGCAAGCCGATTCGGACGTCGCGGACACGCTGCTGTCCACGGTCAACGGGACCCAGTACGTCCGCTACCGGAACGGCACGACGCAGCAACTCGACGAGTACCTGCCGACGCCCGAGACCCGGAACGTCTCGGTCGGCGACTCGTTCCCGTATCAAAACAACTCCACGAGCGTCGCGGGCGTCAACACGAGCGGCGTGTCGCTCGCGTGGGAGGGGACCCGGAACGAATCGGTCGAGCTCGCGGCGGGCGAGAACGTCACCGTCGGTAACACGACCTACGTCGCCCAGTACGGCGCTGACAACAGCACCGTCACGCTCTCGCGCGACGTCGCCGGTTACCAGGCGGAACTGGCCGATCAGGCGGAGTTCCACGACCGCATCCTCGGTCTCTGGGGGATCGCCGTCATCAGCATCCTCGCCGCCATCCTCATCGCGGGACTCGCGTATCTGCCGGTTCGAGGCTGAGCTTTCTTCGGCACTTTCGATCTGGTCCAGCGGTTCGTACTGAACCTCTCGCCTGATTTCACGAGATCGTTCGTTCTCACGCCCGCGTGCCTGACGGCTCGGCTTGGCTCGTTGCGGCGTTTCCGATCACTCGAAACAAGACTCAGGAGAGGCCTGAACCACCCGAACGTCACTCGCCACGCTTGCTCGTTCTGTCTCTCGGATCTCTCTACGCGCCTCAGCAGTGCCGCGGACCTGTTCGGCGTGCTTCGACGGGCTGGGAGGGATTCGAACTACGCGCAGACGTGCTCGCTTTGCTGCGCGCGCCTGCTCTACTTCGACCCCCCAGCGTTCGCTGTTCACTCCTCGCCGTCGCTCGAAGGAACAGCGGGCTGGGAGGGATTCGAACCACCTGAACGTCGCTCGCTACGCTCGCTCGTTCCATCGTTCGAATCCTCCGTTGCCGCTCCGCTCCTCACGTCCGTTCGTCGCAGGAGCGGGCTGGGAGGGATTCGAACCCCCGACCGTCCGGTTAAAAGCCGGACGCTCTGCCTAACTGAGCTACCAGCCCACACGCGGTCTCGGGCCGTCGAGCCTAAATCAGTACCGTTCCGGCGGCGAATCCTCCGTCGGCTCCCACCCATCGAGCGCCTCGGCGACGAGGGTTGCGGGGTCGACGCCCCGGAGGGCGGCCTGGCGTCTGAGCTCGCGGTAGGTCCCCGGCGGGAGGTCGAGCGTCACCTCGCCTGGCGGCACGCCGTGCGCTTCGAGCGCCCGCTCCGGCGGCGTGCCCGCGTTGACGTCGCTCGCGATCGAGCGGACGTCCCGAACGGTGAGATCGGCGTCGAGGGTCGCCCACGCCAGCAGGAAGCGCGCCTCGCCCGCGACCCGGGCGATGTGCTTCGCCGCGGTCGGGGCGATCTCGCCGGTGGCGACGTACTGACGGATCGAACGGGGCAGATCGTGGACCCGCGCCCACTTCCGGATGAACGACACCGTGGCGTCGCCGTCGGTGCGCTCGGCCGCGGCCTTGTACGAGCCCTCGCCACGGACCAGGGCCGCACACGCCGCCGCCCCGCGGAGCATGTAGACGCTGTCGGCGTCACCCACCGAGTCGTCGGCGAACGACCGGACGATCTCGGCGGCGCGCGCCACGCTCTCGGGATCGTCGGGGTCGAACTGGACCGCCTCCCGCGCGCGCTCGCCGGCGAAGGCGGGATCGCCCCGGATCACCGGCTCGCCGACGGGCGAGTCGCGCTCGGGGCTCGCGTCGGGCGTGCCGTCAGGGCTCATACCGCTTCGTGGAGACGGCGGATGAAAAACGCCCCGCCGCCGTGCGCCGTCCGCGCACCCTCAGTCGGCGTTCGCCTCGCGCTCCTCCGAGAGATGCTCCCAGATCTCGGTGCAGCCACAGCCGTCGCTCACGCCGTCGAGGTGGTCGGTGCTCGGTTCCCGCTGCTCGTCGGTCGACTCGTCCCCACTCATCGGGACGCTCCCGGCTCGTCGTACAGCTCCGGTGCGACGTCCGCCGACGCGTGCTGGCGTTCGCCGTCGTTCTCGGTCATCGATCCACCGTACGCCGGTGATCGGCATAAGGCCGCGTCCACCTGTAAACCCTACCCGGGCTCCCGTGTACCGGCAACAACTGTGTCCATGTCCGACGCCCGATCCGCGATCCATTCAACTCCCCTCGGTCGATTTCGCTACTGTCGCGCGTCACCGAATTCGTGGACGATCGGGACCGATCGGCGGTCGATGGGTTCAGGGGGGCGCGGCGTCGAGGACGGCTGTGCCAATCGACGTCCACCAGCTCGACGACGGGGCGTGGATCAGCGTCAACGACACTCGCGAGGTCAACGTCGGCGACCTCTGGTGGCTCGCGCGCCACGACTTCTGCGCCTGTGCAATGGCGGATTTCCTCGCCGAGGGGTTCGTCGAGGTCGGCGTCGACCCGCCAGCGATCGAGGCCCGCATCGCCGGCCAGTGCATCGCCTGCGGGGCGAGCGGCGTCACTTCGTGGCTCACGGTCGGTCGGGTGATCGACGACGAGTTTCACTCCGTGGTTCCCGAGAGCGTCCACGTCCCCCGCCGACGCACTCGTCTCGCTCGTCCCGAATGACCGATCCGGCGACTCCGACGTACCGGCAACACTCTCCCCCTCCCGCGAGACGCGGGGAGGATTGACGCCACGGGCGAGGGTTTAGGCGTCGGCCCGTTGATACGGGTATGCCGAGTAAAGTCGAGGGCTGGAAGGACGAGGTCTACGGCGAGGAGATCAGGGAGCATCTCTTCGAGTTCGCCGAGCAGGGCTGGGAGGCGATCCCCGAGGACGAACACGACGCGTGGTTCGAGCGGTTCAAATGGTGGGGGCTGTACCACCAGCGCAACGGCCAGGAGAGCTACTTCATGATGCGGATCGGGACGCCGAACGGCGTGCTCGAACCGGGCCAGCTCGAAGTGGTCGGCGAGATCGCCGACGAGTACGCCCGCGGCCCGGTCGACAACCCCGAGTTCGGCGGCGCGTACTGCGACTGGACCACCCGCCAGTCGATCCAACTCCACTGGATTCGCATCGAGGACGTTCCGGAGATCTTCGAGAAGCTGGAGGCGAACGGGATGTCGACCATCCAGGCCTGCGGCGACTCGTGGCGCAACATCGTCGGCTGTCCGGTCGCGGGCAAGGACAAACACGAACACGTCGACGCGTGGCCCGTCGCACAGGAGCTCCACGAGGAGTTCAAGGGCAACGAGGCGTACTCGAACATGCCCCGGAAGTGGAAGGTCTCGGTGACGGGCTGTGACGAGGGCTGCGGCCAGGGCGACATCAACGACCTTGCGTTCGAGCCCGCCGAAAAGGAGATCGACGGCGAGGAGAAAATGGGGTTCAACGTCCGGGTCGGCGGCGGTCTCTCGCGGAAGGAGCCCCGCTTCGCGCGCGACATCGACGTGTTCTGCACGCCCGAGGACGCCCCGAAGGTTTCCGCGGGGATGTCCGCACTCTTCCGCGATCACGGCGACCGCGACGACCGGTTCAACGCCCGTATCAAGTTCCTCGTCGACGAGTGGGGGACCGAGAAGATCCGGAACGTGCTCCAGGAGGAGTACATCGACTACGAGCTCCCCACGGCCGGCGAGGACCTCCGCGAGGACTACACCTACAACGCGGGCCGGCAGGACGAACACGGCGACCACGTCGGCGTCCACGAACAGCCCGATGGCAACTACTACGTCGGCCTCGACGTCCTCGTGGGGCGGATGGGAGCCGAGGACACCCTCGAACTCGCCGCCCTCGCCGACGAGTACGGCTCCGGCGAGGTCCGACTCACCCAGCGCCAGAACGTCATCGTGACCGACGTGCCCGAGGACGATCTCGACGCGTTCCTCGACGAACCCCTGCTGGAGGACTACTCACCGGACCCCCATCCGTTCATGCGTGGATCGATCGCCTGCACCGGGACTGAGTTCTGCTCGCTTTCGATCGTGGAGACCAAAAATCGGCAGGTCCGGTACGCCCGCTGGCTCAAGGACAACGTCGCGCTCCCCGACGGGATCGAGGACTTCCACGTCCACCTCTCGGGCTGTACCGCCTCGTGCGCCCAGCCCCAGATCGCCGACATCAGCCTGCGGGGGATGAAGACCAGGAAGGACGGCGAACCCGTCGAGGCGTTCGACATCGGTCTCGGCGGCGGACTCGGCGAGGACCCCCACTTCGCGGACTGGATCGCGATGCGGGTCGCGGCCGACGAGGTGCCTGGCTACATCGCGAACGTCCTCGACGCCTACGAAGCCGAGTCCGCGGACGACGAGAGCTTCCGGGAGTTCATCGCTGCACGCGACGAGGACGAACTCGAAGCGCTCGCCGACCCCGAGGAGACCGACTACGAGGATCCGTTCATGCACAACACGAAGATGACGTGGTATCCCTACGCCGAGGACGACGACATGGACGACCGGCCGACGCCCGCCCGTGCCGACGGCACGCCGATCTCGGCCGACGACTGATCCAGTCTCCGGCGATCGACAGCGACGATTAAGTTCTTCGTCGACCACTACCACCCATGAGCGATCGCATTCTGAAAGTCAACGCCTACACCACGCTCGACCTGCTCGACGGCCAGGCGGAGGGCCACGAGTTCGAGGAGGACGCACTCGCCGTGCTCAACGTCACCTCTGCCCGAAAGAACCCCGAGCACGTCCAGCTCCAGCTCGAACTCGACAACACCGACCTCGATCACCTTCCCGCCCACGCCGACGAGGTGCAGCTCTCGCCGGACCAGGCCCGCGAAGTCGCGGCGGCGCTCGAAGACCACGCTGCGGACGTCGAGGCGGCTCAGGACTGACTGGCGACCGACGCAATCTCACCGAACACATCCGACGCGACTTCGCCGACCCCCTCGCTACCGCTCGGTGTCGGCCGCCGCGTCGCTCTCGCTGCGCTCGCGCCACGCGCGCTGTTGCTGGCGCTCGGTGACGTGCCGTCGGCCGTCGGCCAGTTCCTCACGCACGCTCGCCTCGAACTCGGCCGCTGGCGCGAGAAAGCCGTCCGCGAACGACTCGACGATCTCGTAGGTCCACCGCCCGTCGACCGCACCTGCTGGAAGGAGATCGTCGCGGAGGACGTCCGCCCACGCGTCGTGGCCGGCCTCGCGGAGCTTCTCGCGTGCGTCGTCCAGCCTGTCCATCCCGCGACCGACCTGGTGGTGGAACGCGACGAGGTGGCCGTACCCCCGCTGGAGATGCTCGATGCCGAGCTGGAGGTCGTGGAGCGCGGCCCGTTCGGCCCCGTCGAGATCCGTGGGCTCGTCGTCCATAGGGATACATCGACGACTGTGGACAAAACTCCTCGGCGCAGGGTTGGGCTCGTCATCGGTCCCGGGATCGGGTGGCATCGCCGCAACGCCAATCGCTTTCCGTATCCTCCACGCACGACCTGCATGGCATCCAACGGCGACTGGACCGCGGAACGAATGGGGGACCTCGACGGGAAGACGGTGGTCGTCACCGGCGCGAACAGCGGCCTCGGCTACGAGGCGGCGCGGGAGTTCGCACTCCACGGGGCGAACGTCGTCCTCGCGTGCCGGAGCGTCGAGCGCGGCGTCGAGGCGGGCGAGCGCATTCGAGAAACGGCTCCCGAGACCTCGCTCACGGTCATCGAGCTGGATCTCGCGGACCTCTCGTCGGTCGGTCGGTTCGCCGCGGATTTCGCGGACACCCACGACGAGCTCCACGTGCTCTGCAACAACGCCGGCGTGATGGCGATCCCGCGGAGCGAGACCGTCGACGGGTTCGAGACACAGTTCGGTGTCAATCATCTGGGGCACTTCGCGCTCACCGGCACCCTGCTGGAGTACCTCCACGAGACCCCCGGCGAGAGCCGCGTCGTGACCCAGAGCAGCGGCCTCCACGAGAGCGGCGAGATCGACTTCGACAGCGTGGCGCGAAGCGCCACGACAAGCGCGAACGGCAACGCCGTGAGCGACGATCTCCACGGCGAGGACGCCTACGACGAGTGGGCAGCCTACGGCCAGAGCAAGCTCGCGAACGTGCTCTTCGCCTACGAACTCCACCGTCGACTTCGGGATTCCGGCATCGGTGACGTGACGAGCGTGGCGTGTCACCCCGGCTACGCGGCGACGGACCTCCAGCGCCGGGGACCCGAACAGGCGGGCGAGAGGCTCCGACTGTGGGGCACGAAGATCGCGAACGCCATCGTCGCCCAGGACGCCGCGACGGGCGCGCTGCCGATGCTCTACGCTGCCACCGAACCCGATCTGGACGGCGGCGAGTACGTCGGACCCGGCGGGTTCCGGAACATGCGTGGCCATCCCGAAGAACAGCGCTCCAGCGAGCGATCGTACGACGAGGCGACGGCAGCACGGCTTTGGGACGTCTCGGAGGAGTTGACCGGCGTCACCTACGATTTCGACGTCGCGGCGAACTGAACGACCGTCGCCGGAAACACTGTCTCGAACCGGCAGCCGATCGAACCCTGTCTCATTCGTCGTCGAACTCGGTGGCGGAGTCGGCTTCGTCCGCTCCGTCACCCTCCTCGATCGCGCCGTCTTCGTCGACGAGTCGCCCCCCGGTGCCCCCGATCCCGTCCTCGCTACCGAGACGGCCGGCGTACTCGTCCCAGAGGTCGTCGTCGAGGAGCTCTCGGAGCGGGTCGTCGCCAGTCACGTCGTCGTCCCTCGCCAGTCCGTAGAGGAGGCCGAGACCGCCCCCGAGCGCCGCGCCGGACCGCACTCCTTCGAAGTCGTCGGCGTCGGCCGCCCGTTCGGAACCCATCTCCACGCCGTCGAGCACCGATCCGGCGTCGGCCTCGGTGACCCACTGGGCGTATTCCTCGGGCGTGAGTTCCTCGGCGAGGTACGCCGACGCGCCAACCATCGCGCCGACCGACCTGCCGTCGATCCTTCGTGCGCCCGCCCCCTTCGATGCCCCGGCGTTGGCCCGCTGCGCCATCATCGTCGGGTCCAGGTCGTCGAACATGGTGTCGTCGTGGCTGGTGGCGTACGCGCCCACCACGCTCCCGCCGAGTACTGCACCCGAGAGGAGGGCCACCGTGGAGTAACTCGCCGCGATGGCGGGGTTAGCGACCGTGACGCCGGTGGCCAGACCCCAGAGTGCGGCCTGCTTCGGGTCGGCGTCGCGGACGGTTCGCTTGAGTTCGAGCGCACCGATGCCCGCGCGATCGCGCACGACTCGGGCCACGTCTCGGGTCCGGTCCCGGTCGACCGACGGGAGTGAGACGTCCCGATCGAGCGAGGACCCCGCCCTCGATCTGGCGTCCGTGGCGAGTTCGCGCGACCGCTCGACACCGGGGAGTGTCGACGACTCGGAGTCGGCATCCGTGCTGCCCGACGACGCCAAGCCGTCACCATCGCCATTGTCATCGCCGACGCCCGCAACCGAATCGGCGTCGTCGCCGGTCACGCGATCACGCGCGTCGCCGAGCGTCGAGCGGACGCGGTCGAACACGCCGTCGCCGGTCTCCTCGCTCTCAACGATCACGGGGACGTCCGTCCCATCGGATTCGCCCGTGGCGTCGTGTTCTCCCTGGAGATCCGCGAGCCGTTCGCCGAGGTCGTCGGCATCGCGCGCGCTGGCCACCGCGGCGTCGGCCTCGTCGCGCAGATGGTCGGGAAGGTCCGCGAGCAGTTCCGTGAGTGTTCCCTCGGTCTCGTCGTTCGTCGCGTCCGGGTCATCCATGTCCGCATGGAGGCGACGCCCACGGAAAAGCGTTCGAGCAGCGTGTGCAGCGTCTACACCTCGACGACGTCGCCGAGAGCGGGGGCGGCGGCGTCGAAGCCGTCGTCCCGCAGCTCCGCCGCGAACGCCTCGCACCGATCGCCGTGGTTGACGAGCACTCGACTGTCGCGGTACGAATCGAGGTAGTCGAACAGCCCCTGGCGGTCGGCGTGCGCGGAGAAGTCGTACTGCTCGACCTGCGCGCTCACGGGCATCCGGCGGCCGTCGATTGCCGCACTCCCGGTGTCGAGCAGATCACGTCCGGGCGTTCCTTCGACCTGGTAGCCGGTGAGCGTGATCTTGTTCACCGGATGGCCGGAGATCGCGGGGATGTACGTCATCGCGGGGCCACCCGACAGCATCCCACTGGTGGTGACGATCGCGGTCGATTGCTCGGCGATCCGTTCTCGCTGGCCGTCCCGTCCCGTGACGAACCGCGCATGGCTCGTGGCTCGCCGGAGCGCGTCGGCGTCGCGAACGAATTCGGGGTACTGGCGGAGCATCTCCGTCACTCGCTGGCCCATGCCGTCGACGTAACACGGGATGTCGTACTCCTCACAGACGAGCAGCAGCTCCTGCGTTCGACCGATGGCGAACGCGGGCACCACCACCGTCCCACCCTCCCACAGCGTCCGCCGGACGCTCTCGACGAACCGCTCCTCGACCACGGCGCGATCCTCGTGTGCGACGTCCGAGTACGTGCTCTCACAGATCACGACGTCCGCCTCGGGGCGTGTCGTGGTCGGTGGGACGAGGCGTTGTCCACCTACCGACGATACGCCCCCGGTTTCACGATCCGCGGCGTCGCCGTCGTTGCCGTCGCGTTGGCGACTGCCGGTGTGGAAATCCCCGCTGTAGAGCAGGCGGGTGTCGCCGTCATCGGACTGCGTCCGATTGCCCGAGGTGCGTTGCACCTCGCTGTCGTCGATCAAAACGTGAGCACTACCAGGGATGTGGCCCGCGTCGAAGAACGTGACTTCGTGGCCCGCAGCGGTGAACGACTCGCGGTAGCCGTGGGTCGTGGCGACCTCGCTGACGCGCTTGAGGTCGGTCTCGGTGAACGGACAGCGGTACGAGCCCCCATGAAGTTTGAGGGTGTCCCGCGCGAGGGTCCGGGCGAGTTCGCCGGTCGGCGGCGTCCAGTGGATCGCGGGCCGCGAATCGCCCGAGAGCAGTCCAGGCACGGCCCCGGCGTGATCGAGGTGGCCGTGCGAGACCACCACCGCCTCGGGATCGACCGATCCGACGGGAAACCCTGGCGGCGTGCCCGATCGCATGCCGTAATCGAGCAGGAGGGAATCGTTGACGAGGACGGCGCTCCGGCCGACCTCGCGAGCGCCGCCGAGGAATCGAAGGTTCATTGCCCTCAGTACCGGGTGGACGTGTTTCGGCCCGTCGGTTCGTGGCCACCCGACTCGTCGGCGCGGCCGATCCGTCGACCGTCGGAGCCGGCTCGGACACCATCCGATCGGCGCGCTTCGTTGCGATACGAGTGGCCCGTGATACCGACCCCCAATGAATAAGTACCCCCGACGACCATGGTCGATGACGGAGTTTCGATGCACCCGATGGTCCTGCTCCCCGCGCTCGTGGCCCCGCTCCAGAGCGGCATCGTCCCGGACGGCGGTCGTGACGAGATATTCCGGACGATCTTCGTGGTGTTCCTCGTCCTCGGGACGATCGTGGGGGTGGTCGTCATCGGCTACATGCTTTATAATGGCTACAAGTTCCGGGATCGCGGGGACCGGGACGGCGACGACGGGATCGATCGGCCCGAACTGGGCGAACTGCCCGAGGGCGGGGGTGGTGGACGGAAGCTCGCCCTCTCGCTCCTGTTGAGCGCCGTCGTCGTGATATCGCTCATCGCGTGGACGTGGGTCGCGCTGGTGGACGTCGAGACCCAGGCGGCGGAAACCGACGACAGCCTCGACATCCGGGTCGAGGGGTACCAGTTCGGCTGGGAGTTCGTCTACCCCAACGGCAACACCTCGGGGACGCTTCGCGTGCCTGCGAACACGACGGTACAGCTCACCGTCACCTCGCGGGATGTCTTCCACAACTTCGGGATCCCCGCGTTCAAGATGAAGACCGACGCCATTCCCGGCCAAACCACCGACACGTGGTTCCAGCCGAACGAGACCGGAACCTACCAAGCTCAGTGTTTCGAGCTGTGCGGCGCGGGCCACTCGGCGATGAACGCGAACGTGAGCGTCATGGAGCCCGACGCGTACGAGCGGTGGTACGCGAACACCACGCCGTCGAACACCACGACGGGCAACGCAACGGCGACCAACGCGTCCGCCGCGGCGGCCAATGCGACGACAGCGAACAACGGGACCACAGCAGCATGACCGACTCATCAGAGCCGACGCCGGACGGCGGATACGCGGGGGCTGGCGAGGGACTCCCCGCGACGAGCGACGAACACGCCACGACCGAATCCCACGGGCTGCCGCCGTACGAGTCGGTCAAGCGATGGCTCGTCACCACGAACCACAAGGACGTCGGGATCCTCTACACCGTGACCGCCCTCTTCTTCCTCGTGTTCGGGGGCGTGCTCGCACTCCTGATGCGGGTCCAACTGTTCACGCCCGGCGCGGGGATCCTCAGCCCGATGGGGTACAACCAGACCGTCTCGACGCACGGTCTCATCATGATCTTCTGGTTCCTCTCGCCCTTCGCCTTTGGCTTCGCGAACTACGTCGTCCCGCTCCAGATCGGCGCGAAGGACCTCGCCTTCCCACGATTGAACGCACTCAGCTACTGGCTGTACCTCTTCTCGGGGCTGTTGCTCGGGGTATCGTTCTTCCAGGGCGGGACGTTCTCGGGCGGCTGGACGATGTACGCGCCGCTCAACATCCCGACGTACACGCCGAGCATCGGGGCCAGCACGGCGATCCTCGCGCTCCTCCTGTTCGTGGTGAGCGTCACCGTCTCGTCGGTGAACTTCCTGACCACGATGCACCGAATGCGCGCGGAGGGGCTGACCCTCCGGCGGCTCCCCCTGTTCACGTGGACCATTCTCCTTACCGTGTGGATGATGCTCTTCGCGTTCGCGGCGCTGCTCGCGGCGCTCGTGATCCTCTCGTCGGATCGGCTCATCGGGACGACGTACTTCGCCGCCAGTAGCCCTGGTGGGTCGATCCTCTGGACCCACCTGTTCTGGTTCTTCGGCCATCCAGAGGTCTACATCGTCTTCTTCCCCGCGCTCGGCGTGATGGCCGAGACCTTCCAGACCTTCACGGGACGACGGATCGTCGGCCGGAAGTGGTTCATCGCTGCGATGGTGCTGGTGGCGCTCCAGAGCTTCGTGGTCTGGATGCACCACATGTTCCTGACCTCGATCAACCTCCAGATCAAGACGCTGTTCATGGCGACCACCATCGGCATCTCCCTCCCGTTCGATCTGATGGTGTTCTCGCTGATCTACACTACCATCAAGGGGAAGGTGCGCTTCGCCACGCCCTTCCTGTTCACGTTCGGCTCGCTCATCCTGTTCATCGTGGGCGGGATCACGGGCGTCTTTCTGGGCGCTGTCGTGCTCGACTATCAGTTCCGCGGGACCTACTGGGTGGTCGCACACTTCCACTACGTGATGGTCGGCGGCGTCACCGCGCTGATCGGCGGCCTCTACTACTGGTTCCCGAAGATGACGGGGAAGATGTACGACGAGTTCCTCGGGAAGGTCCACTTCGTCCTCTATTTCGTGGGATTCAACCTGCTCTACTTCCCGATGTTCGTGGCATGGGAGACCCCGCGCCGGGTGTTCGAGTACCCCGAGGCGCTCACGATCTGGCACCAGCTCGCCACGGTCGGCGGGTTCATACTGGGAGCCTCCTTCCTCGTGATGTTCTACAATCTCACGAAGAGTCTCGTCGACGGCGAGGCCGCGACGGGCAACCCGTGGGCGTACTCCACCACCGCCGAGTGGGCGATCCCCTCGCCGCCGCCGCTCGAGAACTTCCCCGGCGTCCCGAGCTACCGGAGCGGTTCGCTCGACTTCCTCTCCGGCTCGCAGGCCACGGACGGCGGCGAGATGACCGACGGCGGCACGCTCACGACGCACGACGCGCACGAGGCGCACGCGGACGAACCCGAGAGCCACGCGAGCATCTGGCCCTTTGCGATCGGTGTCGGGGCCTTCTTCGTGTTCCTCGGGCTCTCGGGCCTCCAGGAGGGGAGCTTCGCGCCGGGCATCGCCGGCGGGATGTACCTCACGCTCACGCTCATCGGGGTCGCGATCACCAGCGTCTCGCTCGTGGCGCTCGGGCGCGAACAGTTCCACGCCCCGACGGGCCCGTTCGGCGAGAGCTGGCCGTTCGAAGCGATCGAGAACACCAAGCTCGGCGTCTGGATCTTCCTCGCGTCCGACGTCGTGCTGTTCGGCGCGTTCATCGGGACGTACGTGTTCGTCCGGATCTCCGCGGGTTGGACCGGCTGGGAGCTCGTGCCTGGCGACCCGATCCCCGGACTGATGAACACCTACCTGCTCCTCACCAGCAGCTTCACCGTGATCCTCGCGCTGGTCGCGGCCGAAAAGCGGAGCAAATGGGGTGTGGTGGCGAGCATCACGACGACGATCCTGCTCGGGATCGGCTTCCTCGTGAACAAGGGGCTCGAATGGAACCACCTCTTCCACGAGGGAATCGAACTCTCCGCCAACGTCCGCACGTCGACCTTTTTCCTCACGACGGGGCTCCACGCCGCCCACGTCATCATCGGGCTGTTGATCGCGGTCTACATGCTCGTGCGGGCGTGGCGGGGGGCGTACCTGGACGACGAGCGCCCCCTCGAATACTTCGGGCTGTACTGGCACTTCGTGGACATCGTGTGGCTGTTCCTGTTCCCGCTGTTCTACATCCTGTGAGGTGATCACGCATGCCATCAACCAGACTCTACGCCGGGATCTACGTCGTGTTGTTCGTGTTCGCGACCGCCCAGGTCGCGTTCGAGTTCACGGGGCTGCTCGAAAGCGCCTACTGGCTCGCGTTCGGGGGGATCATCCTGCTCTCGCTGATCAAGGCGCTGTTCGTCGCGGGCTACTACCAGCATCTCCGCTACGAGCCCCGGTCGATCACGTTCGTCGTGCTCTCGGGGCTCATCACGGCGCTCGTGCTGACGATCGCGGCCTCGTACTCGATCACCTGACCATGATGGCCGTGTGGGGCGTCGCGATGCTCGTGGTGCTCCCGCTGTTGCAGTTCCCGCTCATCCTCTATCTCTCGCGCCGCGTCGACGCCGACGAGGAATCCCTGCCCCCGGTAGGCTGGGGAGACGACGTGTATCCGCCCGATCCGGACGTCTCGCAGCCAGCCGATGGGGAGTCGCCAGGCGCTTCGACGCCGGATCGGTCGTCACCGTCGACGCCGTCCGCGCCGTCCGCAGCGTCCACGCCGCCCGAATCACCCGTATCGTCGACCCCGTCGGTGGTCGTCTGTCGTCGCTGTGACGCCGAGAACGATCCAACGTTCACGTACTGTCACGACTGCGTGGCGAGGCTGTGATGGAGCGCTCCGATCTCGGCTACGCGGTGCTGTTCTCGGTCCCGGTCGGGGTCGGCGTGTCGATGGGCGTGCTCAGGATGGCGGGCGGCGGGCTCACGAACCCGGTCGTCGCCGGTGCGGGCGCGGTGGCGGCGCTCGTCCTCTTCGTGTTCGTCGTCGCGATGCTCGCCACCGGATCACCGGATGAAAAGCGAGAAGGGGTGTGACGAACCGACGACCCGGACCGCCCGATCGGGTGGTTTATGATACCATGGCTCGTTCGTCGGCCATGCGACGCGAGCCGCTCCTCTTCGGGCTGACCGTTCTCGGGGTCGTGGTGGGCCTCGCGATCCTGCTGACCGCGGAAGCGGTCGGGGCCGGCGAGACGATGATCGTTCTCGGTGGCGTGATCGCGCTCGCCGCCGTCGGCGGGCTCACCGGCCTCGTCGGGGCGCTCGACGGCTGAACGCCGGACACGCTCTCGCTTCCCCGTCGTCGGATCAGCCCTGCAGCCCGAGAACGATCATGTACGCGAGTACGTACCCGGCGTACAGCAGGCTGAGCGCGCCGACGACCTTGAGGTGGAACACGAACAGGTCGTCGGCCTCGTCGTCGACGGCGGCCCCGTAGGCCGCGCGCTCGTCGTCGGTCCACTTCTCGTGATGACTGTCCCCGAGGTGGAGCGTACACGCCCGCTCGGTCCGGAACGGTCGCGAGCAGTACGGACACTGCGCCACGGGCGTCTCGGCGTCCGGGATCGCGGTGTCGGGGGTGGACAGGCCATCGGGCGACGCTGAACTGTCGGGGGTGAGTGGTTCGGTCATAGGTAGGGTGGCTGTGTGTACGGTTGGCCGACGATCCACATGCTGAACACGGTGTAGAACACCATCACGAGGACGAACGGGTACTGGCTCCGAATGGGGGCGAGCCGGCCGGGAAAGAGCGCGAACGAGCGCGCGTGGGCCACCCAGACCGCGAGCATGTGGCCCGCGAGCACGAAGACGAGCTGGAGCGTGCCGAACCACGCGGGCAACACCAGGGTCCGGATGGCCGCCGGCGGCGCGAGGGGCTGGGTGGCGACCGCGACTAGGGCCGGCGAGAGGCTGAGGAAGTATCCCAGAAAGTGCGCGAGGTGGTAGCCGGCCGCGATCGGGACCAGGGCGGGCGCGAACCAGTCCCGGAGATAGCGGGCGGTGACGTAGGTGTCCGCCGTCCGGCGCGACCAGCGCGCGGCGACCCGGTAGACGTAGAGGAAACAGCCGAAGCCCGCGATCGCGGTTCCGAGGTAGATCACGGAGGGCGGGAGCCCCCAGCCGACGACCGCGCGGATCGCCGTCGCCCACGCCGGCGTCGCGACGAGCCCGTCGTAGGTGGTGACCCAGAGCAGCGCGACCACGAACGCGGTCTCGTCCGCACCGCTTCGGCCGTCCGCGAGCGCGCCGCCGGGAAGCACGAATTCGACTCCCTTCCCTGCTCGCTGGAGCGGCGCGACCCGCCCGTACCACCGGAACACTCGAGAAACGGGATCGACGACGCCGAACCACGTCTCGCGGCCGTAGATCACTGCGCCGGCGACCGTCACGATCGAGTAGCCGGCGATCACGGCCACGAGGGTTCGGGGCTGCTGGGCGATCGGGCTGACGACTTCGAGCCAGACGAGACCGACGAGACCGACGACGCTCGGCCACGCGCCGAGGCGCTCTGGGTAGCGCCGGATCGGTCGGTCGAGCATGCGGTCGCGGAGCCACGCGCCGAGCCCCGCGAGCGCTCGCCACGGGTTCACCGCGGGCCACGTGTTCCCGACGAGGTAGGTGGTCATCGTGTAGCCCGCCCACCAGCCGGCCCAGACCCCCACGATGGCGAGGTTCGCCGCCGCCACTCCCGGGCCGATCCAGCCGACCACCACGATCGCGGCGAGAACGCCGACGCTCAGCCACCGGCCGCCACGGACGGCGACGGTTCGCACCGTGGTCCGGATCGGAAGTTCGGCACGCCAGTCGGTGACCTCGCGGATGAAGGCGTGGTCGGTCACGAGGCTCGTGAGCAGGAAGGAGGCCCCGATGACGCCGCCACCGGTGGCCACCACCAGCCACGACGGGACGGCGACGGGCCTGAACGTCCCGCTCAGCCCGCCCGCGTGCGCCGCCGCCTCGCCGGCGGAAAGCGCCGCGAGAAACACCACGAGAACCGACCGAGCGACGGGTCGTGACCGACTCATCCGGGTTCGCCGACCCCGCTCGGTGGTTCCTCGTGCATGGCGGTCAGGCCATGGCGAGCCGCACGACGATCGCGACGATCAGGACCATGCCGAGCACCCACAGTCCCGTGCCGGTCGCCTGGGCGCTCCCGATGCCGCGGTAGCGTGCGGAGTGATAGACGCCCCAGAAGAGATAGCCGCCCATGACCGTCGCCGCCACGAGCACGAGCGCCACTCCCAGCGCCTGGCCCACCGCCGTCGGGATCGCGCCGGTCATGAACGCGATCGTCCCGCCGCCGATCACGAGGACCAGGGCGAGGAAGGCGACGGTCCAGCCGAGCGGGCTGCGTGCCGTCTCGGTGAGCGTCGTGACCGCGCTCGTGCCCCCCGTTCTGACCGCTCCGGGCGTCGCGGCGGCGCTCCGCCACTCCCGACTGCGTGCGAGCGCGGCGACGAGTCCGACGACGATCAGGCCGGTCACCAGGGTGCTTGCGATGTAGGTGAGTGGTGCCATGTGAATCCGGTCCGGTAGCGTGAGCTTCGTTGGCACTCCACTTCATTCTTCGGTCGACCCTCGAAGAACGAACCCGGTCGGACGAGTCCGTGCCCGCCGGCTCCGACGAGCGAACGGCCGTTTCCCGCAGAGTGGGCGAAAACCCGACTCGACGAACCGACCGGGACCGATCAGCTCGCGTCGTCTTTCAGCTCCTCGACCCACTCCGGCTGGCTGACGTCGGTCGAGCCGACGTTCGAGAATCGCAGGTTCTCCACGACGGTCGCCGGCTCGCCCGCGCCCACCGCGTCGGTCGTGCGCTCGGTCCGAAGCTGGTGGACGACGCCGGTCTCGGGATCGAGCACGAGCGTCGCACTGAACCCGGTGATCTCCTCGTCGCGGAACAGCACGCTGGTGTCGACGCTGTCGGTCCCGTTGGCGACGTACACCGCGAGCTGCCGGCCGTCGCGCGTGACGGTGCCGTCGCGCTCGTACTCGACCGCCCGGATCGTCTCGGCGATGATGCGGTCGGAGAGGAGGCTCTCGGCCAGAGGCCGGCCGAGCTCGTCGACCTCGTACTCCGGCTCGTCGAACGCCGCGAGGACGTTCCTCTTGTACGCCGTCGCGCCCTCGGCGTAGGTGTACCGGGTGGCCTCCGCCGTCGGTCGGGAGACCTGGTAGGCGGTGTTCGCCCCGAGGTCGACCCGTGCCCCGCCGGTGGCGACCTCACCGTCCGCCCCGCGGATCGCCGTGCTGCTGTTGACGGTGAACGTCCCCGCCGCTTCGAGCCCGCCGACGTGGCCGCTCGCGATCGCACCGGCGTCGAGCGGCGGCTCGGGCCCGATCGCCGGCTCCGGCGTCGGCGTTGGAGTGGGTGTTGCGGTCGGCGTTGGAGTGGGTGTTGCGGTCGGCGTCGGTGTGGGCGTTGGCGTCGGAGTGGGTGTTGGCGTCGCGGTCGGTGTTGGTGTTGGTGTGGGAGTCGGTGTTGCGGTCGGCGTCGCCGTTGGCGTCGGTGTCGCCGTCGGAGTCGGTGTCGGCGTCGGCGTCGGTGACGGGGTCGAAGTGGGCGTTGCCGTCGCTGTCGCGGTTGGCGTCGGTGACGGCGTCGCTGTCGGCGTCCGTGTTGCCGTCGCGGTTGATGTGGGTGTCGTCGAGCTGGTCGATGTCGCTGTCGTCGTTTCGCTCTCGGCGATCGTTCCGGTCGGGGTCTGGGTGGTTTCGGTCGAGTTCGCCCCGTTGCCCGCCAGCGTACTACAGCCGGCGAGCAGCACGAGTGCGGCGACCGCGACCACGAGTACCGTCCGTCGCGTCATTGGTTACTCGCCCCAGCCCACGCATAAATATCCTTCTGCCGCTCGTGGCCGCCACGCCGGGGGGACGACGGCTCGATCGTCTTCGGCTCGCATCACCTCGATCGGGGCGGACTCGGGCCCCTTCTCGCCCGTGAGCGCTTTCAATACGCTTTTGAGTGGCGACCGGCTTCGTCCTCCATGGCAGACTTCACGGTCGTCGTGGCCGACCCCGAGGAGGGTGCGGCCCACCAGCGCGCGGTCGACGGACAGGACGCGAACCGCTTCATCGGTCGCTCGATCGGTGAGGAGGTCGACGGGTCGGCGGTGGGTCTCGACGGCTACACCGTCGAGATCACCGGTGGCTCCGACACCGCCGGTCGACCGATGCGCGAGGACGTCGCGGGCCCGGCGCTCACGTCGATCCTCGTCGACGGCGGCACTGGGTTCAAGCCGACCCGCGAGGGCGAGCGCAAGCGCATCACCGTCCGCGGGCGCGAGGTCGGCGAGGAGACCCGCCAGATCAACGCATCCATCGCCGACCGCGGCGATCAGGCGGTCGCGGACCTCCTCGGTGACGACGACGCGGACGACGCGGACGACGAGTAGCCGTGCCCGAGCGGGTTCCGCACGACCACCCCTCGGTCGAGACGGTGCGGGCGACGCTCGCCCGCCGCGGCCGGAGCTCCCGGCCACGGCTCGCGCTCCCCGACGACGCCGACCGCTTCCCGACTGGCACTACCCGCCTCGTGCTCGGCGGCGAGACCCACCACGCCAGAATCGAGAGCGGACTCGACGGCGACCGCGAGATCACCGGCGCGTACGACAACGCACGGCTCGCGCGCGACCGCGACGGCACCGATCGCCTCGACGAGTGGCGCAGTTCTGCGGGAATCGATCTCGGCCGGAGCGTCGTGGTCGACGTCGTCGAACCTGGCTTCCTGTACGGTGTTCGCGAACCGGGCGAGCGCGCGGTCTACGAGGCGACCGAACCGCCCGACGAGGGGCTCGCCGCCATCGCACGCGACCTCGACGGCGACCGCGACGGCTGACGCCAACGGTCCGCCGTCCCGGCCGTCCCGAGACCCGCCCGCTTTTGCCGTCAGCCCGGATAGCGCTCGCATGGACACCGCACGCACGGAGTTCCTCGCCGGCGACCGCCCCGACGACGTACTGCTGTTCATCGCGGAATCGGCGGTCTCGGACCTCGGCACGCTCGCCCAGCACGGCGAGGGAGTCGAGCGGGGCGTCGTCCTCGTTCTCGAAGCCGAGCGCGGTCGGAGCGCGTTCGAGGGTGCGACCGGCGTCGACCCGATGACGCTCGCGAGTTCGGCGATGAACTCCGAGGGCGATCTCGATCTCGATTCGTTCGAGGGCGAGTGTCCCGAAGCGGACGCTGACGCGACGGAAGATGCGGGCGGTACGGCTGAGGGAGACGACGAAGCTGCGACCGACGAGCACGCACCCCGGTTCGTCTTCGGGTTCGCCGAGGAGCGAAACGAGGAAGCCGGCGGGATCTACGCCGAGGGCGACGTGATCCACGCCTACGCGGTCTGTGAGTGCGGAACGGCGTACTCCGATCGGTGGGTGGCGGGCGAGTAACGAGGACGGTCTCCCCATGACGATACCTGCCGCTCCGAGTCAACCGGCTTCGTCGCTATCCCGCGCCGAAAGATAGTCGATGAGGCGATCGAGAACGGTGTCGACCACGGACGACCGCAGTCGACCGTAGACCGCCGCGATGTCGACACGGTCGCGAGTCACCAGCAACCACGGGTAGGCATACGACTGCTTCGGCAGCCCGCCGGCGGTCCAGTCGTCGGGACTGATGGTGATCGCCTCCTCCCGTGGTGTTGTCGAGAGCGCGACGCCCGCGAACTGCCGCTCTGCGAACGGGTGCGTCTCGTTGCTCAACACGAGAACGGCCGCTCCGGCTCCGGTTCGGCTTCGGCGCTGTCCTTGAACGGATCGATCCCCCAGACGATCTCGCCGCGCTGGAACCGTCCGTTCGCGTTCATTCGTCGTCCGATTCCTCGCGCGCTCGTTCGAGCGCCTCCTCGCTTGCCGCGTGTTCTTTCCACTCCTCCCAGTCCTCCTCGCCGAGGAGTTCGTCGAGATACGCGCTCTCGGCGCGGGTCTCGAACGCGCTCGCCACGCGCTCGCGGTCGTCGGTGATCGCCCAGTACGGTTCCCGGTGTCGGACCAACTCCCGCTCTTTCAGCCGCGAGAGGTTCGTCCCGACGGTGTTCGGGTCGGCGTCGAGCGCGTCCGCGAGTTCGCCCCGCGTGAACGCCTGATCGTCGTGATCGAGGAGGAATCGGACCACGCGCTCGCTGGTCGTCCGTTCACGGAGTTCTTCGTCGTGCTCGAACCGATCGATGCTGATCGGCATAGCTGTACTTGGTGTGCTTCTGTAATAGCTGTTTTGTCGTACCGATCTCGATGCTATCTAGTGTTTCCTATGACAACGACGACAGAAAACTTATGACGAGAAAGACGAACAACGCGGTATGCGCCGGCGGGTTTTGGCTGCGATCCTCGCGCTTGTTCTCCTGCCCGTTGGGTTGTGGGTGCTGTACGCCGCCAACGCCAATCCACCGCTTTCGGGGGTTAGTTGTTCCATCGGTTTCTCCGGCGAACGAGGGACCGTCCACCTCAATCAGGACGGGACCGTGAACTACACGTTTCTCTGTACGACGGCGAAGTACGCCACCGAGACGTTTCTCGTTTTGAACGTCGCCGCCCTCACAACGGTCTGGATCGGTATCAGAAACCTGCGAACAGCAGTTCGTGGATAGAGTCGGTCTACTGATCCGTCTCGGCCGGTTCGTCACTCAGTCGCTCGAACGCCCCGAGGATCACCCGTTTCGTGGTCGCGCCGCGAGTCGTCCAGTGGTGGGCGTAGTCCAGCATGTCGTCGTAGATGTCGGGTTTGCAGCCCGCGGCCTCGTGTGTCGCGCCGTCG